>NZ_JBFBDY010001175.1:0-1395 GCF_040683475.1 Kitasatospora sp. NPDC093558
GGTCGCCGGTCTTCACCGCGGCGTCGCCGCCGGAGAACACCAGGCCCTCCGGGTGGACCTTCGGCGCGACCTTGCCGTCCGACGTCTCGACGAGCGTCGTGTCGACCGGCACCCAGGCGTCGCCGACCTTCACCCGGACCGGCCCGGTCGCGGTGTCCTGCGTCAGTGTGCCCTCGGGGTTGGCCCAGAGGGTGGTGGTGGCGGTGCGGGCGCCGGTGACCTCGATCCGATGGCCGTTCAGCCGCGCGGCCAGCAGGGCCGACGCGGTGTCCGGCGCCTCGTTGACCGGCGCGGTGGCCGATGCCGTGGTGCCGGTGGACGCGGCCGAGGCCTCGGCGGTCAGCGCGTCGAGCGCGACCCCCGTCTCGACCAGCATCGCGAGCGCCGCTATGACGGCCGTCCGTCGCAGCCTGCGCCTGGTGAAGGCCCCGCCCCCGAACTCGGGCGAGGCCTGCTTCCTCGATGGCAAGAGAGTTTACTCCGTGAATAGCAATGGTAAAGGGTTCCTACCTTTCCAAGATCGCAGAGCCGTTCGGCCCGGCTGACCAATTCCGATATCGAATCGGCAAAGTTTGTCCACTGAGTGTCCCTTATGTCCAAGTAGTGCCGGGAATGCTGAATCTGTCTCAGTTGCTACCCAGGGATTCGCTTTGTCAGCTGATGCCCGGTCTGTCCCGACGGCCAGTTCGGGCAGCGGCGGAGTCGCCCCGCCGTGCGAGGCCGCTTCTGTTCACGCGGGTCGGCGAGCTGACGACGGGCCACCCGGGGCGGTCCGCATTCCCTTGCTGTTCTGTGTATGGAGCTTTCCGCACATGCGGCCCGTGCGAGTAAAGGGCTGGTCCAATCTTCCGTTCACCCGTTGTTCGGCCTGTCGCTAGATCACTAGCCTCGGCGCCAGTTCCCACCAGGTCGGCCCAGCGGCCCCAATCCTCCCGCTGGTGCGGCCTGTTCCCAGTCGTCGCCCGGGCCCATCGGCCGGCGCGCGGCTGCCCCGCAGTGCCCCCGGTTCACCCCCAACAGGAGGCAGTTCTTTGCGTACCCCCACGCCCGCCGCCCGCAAGGCCGTCCTGGCCGCCGCCGGTGCCGCCGCCCTCGCCATATCCGGCCTCGCGACCGCCGTCCCCGCCGGCGCCCAGGCCGACCCGGCCGCGTCCGCCAAGGGCGGCACGTCCTGGGTGCGCGCCTGCGACACCCTCGCCAAGGGCGACACGGTCTCCTGCCACGCGCTGAAGGTCACCAACGCGACCCAGCAGGTCAACGCCTTCGGCGTCACCCCGAACGCGACGCCGTCCGGCTTCGGCCCGGGCGACCTGCTGAGCGCGTACAACCTGCCGGCCAACGGCGGGGCGGGCCAGACGCGAGGCCGTTGGAGACCTTGGCGAGGTCGCCGCCCAG
>NZ_JBFBDY010001176.1:0-1395 GCF_040683475.1 Kitasatospora sp. NPDC093558
TTGCTCCGGCAGCCTCGCGCTGATCTCGTCTCCGTCGCAGTCGGCCCCGCGCTCGCGGGGGTTGCTCCAGGTCGGCGGCCATGCGTCGAGATGAGTAGGTGTCGGCCCCGCGCTCGCAGGGGTTGCTCCTTCCCCGGCCACGAAGGCTCGTTCGTCGTGTGGTCGGCCCCGCGCTCGCGGGGATTGCTCCGCGGTCCCGATCGAGGGCCTCCAGCCCGGTGAGCCGGCCCCGCGCTCGCGGGGATCGCTCAAGCGGCTACCTCAAGGGCAAGCGCGACCTCGGGTCGGCCCCGCGCTCGCGGGGGTTGCTCCCTGGACACGGGAGCGGTGCTGCCTGCGCCGAGGTCAGCCCCGCGCTCACGGGGGTTACTCCCGAGTGTCCCTCAGCGGCTCGTCGGCGGCGAGGTCGGCCCCGCGCTCGCGGGGGTTGCTCCTACATGAGCTTCCAGCCTGCGCGTTACCCGGCGTCGGCCCCGCGCTCGCGGGGATTGCCCCAGCAGCTGTCCGGTCAGGGTGAGGCAGGACTGGTCGGCCCCGCGCTCGCAGGGGTTGCTCTCAAGGATTCACGCGATACGCTCCGAAGCATGCGTCGACCCCGCGCTCGCGGGGGTTACCCCGCTGGCTACATCGACCAGCTGCTGTACCAGACATCGGCTCCGCGCTCGCGGGGGTTGCTCCACTTGGTTCCACCTCAACCAGGCCAAGGACGTGTCGGCCCCGCGCTCGCGGGGGTTGCTCCCTTACCCTCGACTTCTCCCCCTGGAGACCCGTCGTCGGCCCAGCGTCCAAGGGGATGGCTCCGGAACTCTTCGGAGATCGAGGTCGTCATGCCCGTCGGCCCCGCGCTCGCGGGAGTTACTCCCGGAGCCGGGGGCGCCACGGCGGATGCCACCGGTCGGCCCCACGCTCGCGGGGATTACTCCCAGCTCGAGGTCTGGCTTCTCGTCGACGCGCTGTCGGCCTCGCGGGGATAGCTCCGGTGCAGACCAGGGCCGTGCGGGAGACGAGTCGCAGGAGCCGGCGGGCGGTGGGCGGTGGGCCCGTCGTAGCCGGTGGTGGTCACCAGGTGGACGACCAGGCGGTGTTCGGCGAGCGCGGCGGCATACAGCGCGCCCAGCGGGACGAGCGTGCCGTTCTCGTACTGTTTGAGGCGGCCGTCCTGGCCTCGATCCACTGCAGGCGCTCCTCGGCGAGGGGCGGGCCCTCGCGGCCTGGGGCGCGGCCGGGTCCGGCCCCGTGGGCACCGAGCAGCGCCAGTGTGTGCGCGTGAGCCGGGCGGCGAGCGCAGGACCCTGCAGGGCGAAGGCGGATCAGAGGTCCTCCGCGGACGGCCGCCGGCCGTCGTGGGGCGCGCCGGTGCCGCCCTCGGCCGCCTCCGCTCCCGCCAGGTGCGGC
>NZ_JBFBDY010001177.1:0-1392 GCF_040683475.1 Kitasatospora sp. NPDC093558
GTCAGCGGCTCCGGACAGCCGTCGGCTCGTAGTGGCGCATCTCCTCGATCGCGCCCACGTAGGGCTTGACGGCGGCGAAGAACGGGGGGAAGTGCGGGCCCTTGCGGAAGCCCTGGAGGTGGGCCTCGGCGGAGGTCCAGCGGATGCGGAGGGTGTAGGCGGTGCGGTCCTCGGTGCAGCGGGACAGGTCGTAGTCCACGCACTCCTCGGCGGCGTCGAGGGCCGTCGCGGCCTTGGCGTAGGCCTGCTCGAACTCCTCGCCCTCGGACTCGGCGATGCGGTAGCGGATGTATTCGACAATCATGCGAGTACCGAACCGCCCGCGCCCGGTGTCCGCAAGGACTGACCGTGCGGTAAGCACCTCGATCCGGACAACCCACGGGGGACCGATGACCAGCGAGCCGACCGAGCCGACCGACCCCACGACGGAACCCCACCAGGTGCACTGCGCCGTCGAGCTGTCGCTGGAGGTGCTTGGCGGGAAGTGGGCCACCGTCGTGCTCGCGCACCTGAAGGAGGGCGTGCACCGGTACGGGGCGCTGCGGCGGCGGATGCCCGGGGTCAGCGAGAAGGTGCTGGTGCAGCGGTTGCGCGGGCTGGAGGCGCGGGGGCTGATCGAGCGCCGGGTGGACGACGCGGTGCCGCCCGGGGTGGAGTACCGGCTGACGGAGGAGGGGATGAGCCTCGTGCCGGTGCTGGAGGCGCTGTACGTGTGGGGCGAGCGGCGGGCGGCGCGTACGGGGGTGCGGATCGCGCCCTGAACGGCGGGCGGCGCCGCTCCTTCGCCCCGCCGCCCGCCGATGGAGACCGTCAGCCCTGTGGCGTGACGCTCGCCAGGTAGGCCGCCGCCTTGTCCGGGTCGAAAAGCCAGCGTTCCCAGTCCGCCGGGTCGTTGAAGCCCTCGGCGAACCGGTCGGCCACGGCGGGCAGGTGGCCGGCCATGGCGATGACGTTCACGACGTGCTCGGGCGCCGGGTCGAGCATCGCGTTGGTCCACTCGGTGACGGCGCGGGCGTCCTGCCAGAAGCGGTCGAAGGCGGCCTGCATGAAAGCGCGGTCGAAGGGCCGGTCGCCGTGGGCGAGGATCGCGTCGAGGTAGACGGCGGCGCACTTCGCGGCGTTGTTGGAGCCCTGGCCGGTGATCGGGTCGTTGGTGACGACGACGTCCGCCACGCCCAACACCGCGCCGCCGCCGGGCAGTTCGCCGATCGGGCGGCGGACGACCGGGGTGACCCGACCGACCAGCGTGCCGCCGGCGTCGGTCACCTCGACGCCGGCCAGGGTGCGCTCGTACTCGCCGGGCACGAAGGTCCGCATCAGGCCGACGATCTCCCGCAGGACCTCGTCGGGCTCCGTGACCCCGTCGAAGACGTCGGCCGGCCCGCCCGGGAG
>NZ_JBFBDY010001178.1:0-1392 GCF_040683475.1 Kitasatospora sp. NPDC093558
GTTGGCGAAGACGCCACCGCTGAGCGCCACCGTCGAGATCCCGTCCTGCTCCCGGACGGCCCCGCAGATCCGCCGCACCAGCAGCGCCACTCCGGCGTGGAAGCGCGCGGCGATCAGCCCGGCCGGCGCTCCCGCGGCCACGTCCGCCAGCACCGCGGCCAGCACCGGCCCGGGTTCGGCGCTCCAGCCGTCCGGCCGCGCCGACAGTCCGAACGCGTACCCCGACGAAGGCCCGAACCCGGCTGCCGCCGCCTCCAGTTCGATCGCCGCCTGGGCCTCGTACCCGGCCCGGTGGCAGACCCCCGCGAGCGAGGACACCGCGTCGAAGAGCCGCCCCATGCTGGAGGTCGGCACGCAGTTCAGCCCGCACTCCAACTGCCGCTCCAGCAGGCGCAGTTCCTCCTCCGGGCAGGTCTCGACCGACGGCAGTCCCGCCGCCCAGGGCAGCCCGGCGGCGCGCAGGTGCGCGAGCGCCGTCCGGTACGGGCGCTCGACCGCCGCGTCCCCGCCCGGCAGCGGCACGTACGCGAGGTGGGCGACGCGCCGGAAGCCGTCGTAGTCGGCCAGCAGCACCTCGCCGCCCCAGATCGCGCCGTCCTCGCCGTAGCCGGTCCCGTCGAAGGCCACGCCGAGCACCGGCCGGCCGCCGTCCAGGCCGTGCTCGGCCATCACCGCGGCCACGTGCGCGTGGTGGTGCTGCACCCGCCGCACGGGCCGCCCGGCGGCCATCCGCTCGGCGTGGTGCACCGAGCGGTAGCCGGGGTGCCGGTCGGCGACGAGCAGTTCGGGCCGCACGCCGCTGACGACGCCGAGCTGCTCCACCGCGCGGTCGAAGGCGCGCAGCGTGGCGAGGTCGTCCATGTCGCCGACGTGGCCGGACAGCCACGCGTAGCCGTCGCGGGCGAGCGCGAAGGTGTTCTTCAGGTCGCCGCCGACGGCCAGCGCCGGACGGACGGGCACCGGCAGCGGGAGCGGCAGCGGCACGTACCCGCGCGAGCGCCGCAGCGGGAGCTGTCGGCCGTCCACGACGCGCACGACGGAGTCCTCGCACGGCACGTGGATCGGCCGGTCGTGGGTGAGCCAGCCGTCGACGAGCGGGGCGAGCACGGCGAGCGCGTGCCGGTCGTCGGTGACGATCGGCTCGCCGGAGAGGTTGGCGCTGGTCATCACCAGGAGGTCGGTGCCGGGGGCGGCGAGCAGCAGGTGGTGCAGCGGCGTGTACGGGAGCATCACGCCGAGGTCGGGGCTGCCCGGGGCCACCGCCTCGAGTCCGGCCGGCGAAGCGCCGCGCAGCAGGACGATCGGGCGCACCGGCCCGGTGAGCAGTTCGCGCTCGACCGGCCCGAGCGGCAGCAGGCGCTCGACGGCGGCGAGGTCGCGGGCCATCAGCGC
>NZ_JBFBDY010001179.1:0-1391 GCF_040683475.1 Kitasatospora sp. NPDC093558
GATTCGCAGGTCTTGCTCTCGGACGTGTTCTCGGTCCCCGAGGATTCGACAGGGCTCGGCTGGCCGCATTGGCTCCCGGGCTGGGACGACGTCCTGCCGCTGGGCGCCGCGTACACCGTCCGAGCTCTTCGAGAGGCCCGCACATCCATGCTGGACCGACGCACCTTCGTCACCTTCGGCTCCGCCGCCCTCGTCGGCCTGGCAGCGCAGTGGGCGCTGGTCGAGCCCGAACGCCTCACCGCAGCAATCGGCGGGAAGCGCGTCGACCCCGACCTGGTCGGCTGGCTCGAATCGACCGGCGCCAAGCTGACGGGCCTGCCGACCAAGCAGCGCCAGCACACCGCCGTCCTGCTGGACGCCCACCTGGCCACGGTCACGGACCTGGTCGACGGCGGCCGGTACAGCGAACCGATCGGGCTGCGGCTGCACTCGCTCGCCGCGCAGCTCGCGGTGGCCTGCGGCTGGTACCGCTTCGACCAGGGCCGGCACCCCGCCGCCGGGAAGCTGTGGAACGCCGCGCTGCGCAGCGCCCACGCCTCCGGTGACCGGGACCTCGGGGCCGGTGTGCTCTCCGACTTCGCGTACCAGGCGATGTGGCTCAAGGACCCTGGAACGGCCGTCGAGGTGCTGGGATTCGCCCTGACCCGCACGACCCATCCGACCGCCCGGTCACTGCTCGGCCTGCGCAAGGCCAGGGCTCATGCGGCACTCGGCGAGTCGGTCGAGTGCCACGGCGAACTGTCGGCCGCTGAAGGGGAGTTCAGCCGCCGTACGGCCGACCCGGCGCCGTCGTGGTGCGCCTGGATGTCACCGGCGGATCTGGCCGTGGACGCCGGGCAGTGCTTCCTCGACCTCGGACGCCCCGATGTCGCCGACGGTCTGATCGGCGACGGCATGGCGCTCCTCCCCCGCTCGCGGGACAAGACGCGGGCGGTGTTCCTCGCGGCCCGGGCGAGGGCGTTCCTCCAGCGCGGCGACGTCGAGCAGGCTGCGGCCGTCACCGACGAGTCGCTCGATCTGGCGCAGCGGATCGGCGCGGAGCGGTGCGTCACGATGGTCCGGGACCTCGTGCCGGAGTTCCGGCGGTTCCCGGCGGTCGACGGGGTGCCGGAGCTGCTGGAGCGGCTGCGAGCGGCCTGACCCCCGCGCCGGCCCCCCGTCCTCGTGCTCGGGTTTCGGGAGGCAGGCCCGATGTCCTGGTCGACACGGGCGGAATAGTTGAATGATGAACTATGCTGGGGATGGCGAAGGCGCCGACCAGACACCCGGACGTCGCCCCGCGACCGCCCGAAGGGACCACGAGATGAGCACCGCTGCCAACCTCCCCCGCATCGACGTCCGCCGCTCCGGCGAGCGCCTCGCGACCAAGATCGACTGGCTGGACTCCAAGC
>NZ_JBFBDY010001180.1:0-1390 GCF_040683475.1 Kitasatospora sp. NPDC093558
CCTGCCCGAGCTCGGCTTGACCGGCATCGGCGTCGCCACCAGCAGCGTCTACCTGCTCTCCTTCCTCGCCCTGTACGCCTCCGCCCGCCGCGACCCGCAGCTCGCGCCGCTGCTACGCCTGGACTTCTGGCGCGCCGACGCCGCCACCGTGCGCCGCCTGCTCGGCCTGGGCACCCCGATCGCCGCCACCTACGGCTCCGAGGCCGGCTTCTTCTCCGTCACCGCGTTGCTCGCCGGCAGCTTCGGCGCCGCCGCGCTGGCCGCCCACACAGCGGTCAACCAGCTGATCTACATCGTCTTCCAGGTGGCCGTCGGCCTCTCCCACGCCGCCTCCATCAACGTCAGCCGCGAACTCGCACTGCGGGAGTACGCCACCGCCCGCCGGATCAAGAACACCGCCCTCGCCTGCGGAGCAGTCGTCACCGCACTCGTCGCCGTGCTCTACCTCACCGTGCCCGAGCTGGTGCTCCGCCCGTACTTCGACCCCTCCTCGGCCGGCGACCGGCAGGGGCTCGACATCGCCACCGGCCTGCTCGCCGTCGTGGCCGTGCTCCAGTTCTTCGACTGCGCGCAGAACATCGGCGTCGGCCTGCTGCGCGGGCTCGACGACACCAGGAGCGGCTTCCGCATCACCCTGGTCGGCTACTGGCTGGTCGGCCTGCCCGCCGCCTGGCTGTTCGCCTACCCCCTTGGCGGGGAGACCCGAGGCCTGTGGCTCGGCCTGCTCGTCGGGCTCGCCACCACCGCCGTCCTCCTGCTGCGCCGCTACGGCCTCGCCCTCACCGCCAGGGCCGCCGACGCCCCGTCAACCGCACCGGTCGGCGCCTGAACCCGGTCCACCGACGGACGCCCCACCAGGCACCGGAACTCGTCACGCGGCTCGCGCGGATCGGCTGGGTAGCAAGTTGACGGAGTGTCAGCTACCTTCCCGGGAAGCCTTCCGGGAAGCCGCGGTGCCGATGCCACTCGGGGGCCAGGATCGCCATGTCATGGTCGTCCACCCACTCCTCGCCGAAGCGCAGCGCCTCGCGGCGGGTGCCCTCCAGGACGAAGCCGACCTTGGCGTAGGCGCGCAGACCGCGCGTGTTGTGGCCGAACACGGTGAGCGAGATCCGGTGCAGCCCGAGGCGCTCGAAGCCGTACCCGACGATCAGCCGCACGGCCTCGGTGCCCAGGCCGCGGTCGCGGCCGGCGGCGGTCAGGGCGATGCGGAAGCTGCAGCTGCGGTTGGCGGGGCTCCACTCGTTGAGCACGGCCTCGCCGACGCAGCGGCCGCTCGCCCGGTCGACGACGGCGAGGTCCAGGCGGTCCGTCTGCTGCGCCCCCCTGCCCTACCAGACGCGCATGCGGCGCTCGGCGGCCTCGTCCCACGGCGGCGCCGGCGTCGGGC
>NZ_JBFBDY010001181.1:0-1390 GCF_040683475.1 Kitasatospora sp. NPDC093558
GGGCGACCAGCGTCAGCTGCGTTACCTCCGCCGCACGTTCCCGGGGCTGGTGGTCTACGAGAACGAGGACGCGGGCCCGCGCTGTGAGTTCGGCCCGGGCGGGCATGCGTACGGCACTGCGGGTCGGGCGGGTCGGCGCGGTTCGGACGGCTACTTCACGAAGCTCTCCACGACCTTCGGCGGCCAGACGCCCACCTTGAGCGCGCCCATCGAGTAGGCCCGCGAGACCAGGGCGGCGCGGTTCGGGACGCGCAACTTCCGCAGCAGGCAGGTGACGTGGTACTCGACGCCCTGGCGGCTCAGGTAGAGCCGCGCGGCGAGCGGGACGGTGGAGACACCGGCCGCGATGCCCTCCAGGATCCGGGCGTCGATCTCGCTCAGCAGCTTCTTGCGGCCGGCGACGACCTCGGATTCGGCCGCCTCGCCGTCGCGGTTGGGCATCATCACCATGATCGAGGACTCGTCCGGCAGCCCGCCGCGGACCATGACGGCGGTGAGCGGGACGGTGAACGTCTCCTCGTCGGGGCCGATCGCTATGACGTCGGTGGCGAAGCGGTCGCGGCGGCCCTCGATCAGGCCGGAGAACTGGCGCAGCAGCGGCTGCTGGACGCTCGGGTGGACGAGGTCGCTGAACGTCCGGCCGCAGAGCTCGGACGAGGAGCGCCCGAACTGCCAGAAGAAGGACTCGTTGGCCTGCCGGATGGTGAGAGTGCGGTCGAGCTGGGCCATGTTCAGGCCGGCCTGATCGGTGACGGGACGGGTTTGCGGCGCCGCGTCCTGACCTGGCTCTCGATCGCACACGATGGTCCGAGCGGTATCGGCCAGGACGGAAGAGGAGATGACCACGGCAGTCGGATCCCTTCGGGGGCGCGTGTGCGGTGCTGATATCCGCGGGATTTCCCGGCCATTCTTTTCGAGCCGGGCTGACTCGAACGGCCTGATTCGCGGTGAACTCTGCTTCGACTCTAGGGACCGCCGATCCGGCCGGTCAACGGCGTCCGGGCTGGTCCGGTCCAATTCTGTGGGCGTACGGCCGGTGGTTCGGTGTGGGGTCGGGGGGTTCGGCCGGTCGTTCGGTACGGTCCACGTCTCTGCAGGTCAGAGCGGGTTCGGTGGGGTACGGTCGAGGTTCGGCGAGCATGCGTTCGACTCGTTGGCGGCGGGTCGAACGGGCTTTCCGCGCGCGGCCGA
This sequence comes from Kitasatospora sp. NPDC093558, assembly GCF_040683475.1. Classification (NCBI taxonomy): domain Bacteria; kingdom Bacillati; phylum Actinomycetota; class Actinomycetes; order Kitasatosporales; family Streptomycetaceae; genus Kitasatospora; species Kitasatospora sp. NPDC093558. Next base: position 1,192 of record NZ_JBFBDY010001181.1, read on the forward strand.
CCGGATCAAACACGAACAACGGGTTCTGCCTCGCACAGAACCGTCACAAGTTCGCGGCGGCCGGAAATACCGAGCTTCCGATAGGAATTCGTCAAATGTTTCTCGACGGCCCGCGCGCTCACCCGCAATTCGGCCGCGATCTCCTGGTTCGTCAGAGCGTGCCCGACGAGGTCCGCCACGCGGCGTTCGGACGGGGTCA
>NZ_JBFBDY010001182.1:0-1387 GCF_040683475.1 Kitasatospora sp. NPDC093558
GGAGGGCGTCGGCGTGCTGCTCGTCGAGCGGCTCTCCGACGCGGAACGGCTCGGCCACCGGGTGCTCGCGGTGGTCCGCGGCACGGCCGTCAACCAGGACGGCGCGAGCAACGGCTTCTCGGCGCCGAACGGGCCGTCGCAGCAGCGGGTGATCCGTCAGGCGCTCGCGAGCGCCGGGCTGTCCGCCGCGGACGTCGACGCCGTCGAGGCGCACGGCACGGGGACGACGCTGGGCGACCCGATCGAGGCGCAGGCGCTCCTCGCGACCTACGGGCAGGACCGCTCCGAGGACCGGCCGCTGCTGCTGGGCTCGATCAAGTCGAACATCGGGCACGCGCAGGCGGCGGCCGGTGTGGCCGGCGTGATCAAGATGGTGCTGGCGATGCAGCACGGAATGGTGCCGCGCACGCTGCACGTGGACGCGCCCTCGTCACACGTCGACTGGACGGCCGGCGCGGTCGCGCTGCTGGCCGAGGCCCGGGACTGGCCGGCGACCGGCCGTCCGCGCCGGGCGGGTGTGTCGGCGTTCGGGATCAGCGGGACCAACGCGCACGTGATCCTGGAGCAGGGCGAGCCCGAGCCCGTGCAGGAGGTTGGGGAGGCGGCCGGGGCGATGCCCTGGGTGGTATCCGCCCGGTCGGACGCGGCGCTGGATGCTCAGGTCGAGCGGCTGGCGAGGGTTGGCGAACTCCCGGCTGCGGATGTGGCGTTCACCCTGGCCGGGCGGACGGCCTTCCCGCACCGGGGGGTGATGGTCGACGGCGTTGAGGTGGCCCGAGGGGTCGCGGCCGACGGCAAGACGGCGTTCCTGTTCTCGGGGCAGGGGTCGCAACGGCTGGGGATGGGGCGGGAGTTGTATGGGCGGTTCCCGGTGTTCGCTCGGGCCTTCGATGAGGTGTGTGCGCAGCTTCCTGTGCGGGACGTTGTGTGGGGCGACGATGAGGAGTTGCTGAACCAGACGGCGTACGCTCAGGCCGGGTTGTTCGCCGTTGAGGTGGCGCTGTTCCGGCTCGTCGAATCGTTGGGCGTGCGGCCGGAGTTCGTGGCCGGGCATTCGATTGGTGAGGTGGCGGCGGCGCATGTGGCCGGGGTGTTCTCGCTGGAGGACGCGTGCACGCTGGTGAGTGCTCGTGGCCGGCTGATGCAGGCGCTTCCGGCGGGTGGCGCGATGCTCGCGGTACAGGCGACGGAGGACGAAGTCCTGCCGCTGCTGGGCGAGTTCGTGTCGATCGCGGCCGTCAACGGCCCGACATCCGTCGTCGTCTCGGGCTCTCTCGAAGCGGTAGCGGCAGTCGAGGCGCACTTCGCCGACCGCAAGACGACGCGCCTGCGGGTCTCGCACGCCTTCCACTCGCCGCTGATGGACCCGATGCTGGAGGACTTCCGT
>NZ_JBFBDY010001183.1:0-1387 GCF_040683475.1 Kitasatospora sp. NPDC093558
GCCCTCGCCGAGGCCCGGCGCGAGCAGCGGCGGCAGCAGCGGCGCCCAGCGCTCCAGCCCGGCCGGCCCGTCGTACCGCGCCGACGGGCCGAACAGGGCCTCGGCGTCCACCTCGCCGTAGGCGTAGTCGACCTCGGCCGGGTACGAGACCTCCGCCGTGCTCGTCCTCGGACAGCCCGCCGTCAGCGGCGGCAGCAGCGGGTAGCCGAGCGCCGGATCGCCCAGCGAGCGCTGGCCGGTGGCGAGGGAGGCGGGGTAAGCGTCGGAAGCCATGGGCCGACCTTACGACGGCCGCCGACGCGCTGTCCGACGAACCGTCAGGAGACCGCGTCAGAAGATGGAGCAGCCCGACAGCGTCGTCAGCGCGTCCAGCGCGGCCACCGCCGCCACCGAGTTGCCCGCCTGGTCCAGCCGCGGCCCCCACGCGCACACCGCCGCCCGCCCCGGCAGTATCGCGAGGATGCCCCCGCCCACGCCGCTCTTGCCCGGCAGCCCGACCCGGAACGCGAACTCGCCCGCCGCGTCGTACGTCCCGCAGGTCAGCAGCACCGCGTTGACGCGCTTCGCCTCGCTGCGCGACATCATCCGCGAGCCGTCCGCCCGCAGACCGTACCTGGCCAGGACGGAGCCCGCCAGCACGAGGTCCCGGCAGCTGGCCGCGATGGCGCAGTGCGCGTAGTAGTGGTCGAGCACGTCCTCGACCGGGTTCTCCAGGTTGCCGTGGCTCGCGATGAAGTGCGCCAGCGCGGCGTTGCGGTGGCCGTGCTCGGCCTCCGACACGGCCACGACCGGATCGGTGTCCAGCAGCGGGTTGCCCGCCTCGCGGCGCAGGAACTCGCGCACCGCCCCGGCCGCGTCGCCGGTCAGGCTCTGCAGCCGGTCGGTGACCACGAGCGCGCCCGCGTTGATGAACGGGTTGCGCGGGATCCCGTGCTCCGTCTCCAGCTGCACCAGCGAGTTGAACGGGTTGCCCGACGGTTCGCGCCCCACCCCGCGCCACAGCCCGTCCCCGCCGTACGACAGCGCCAGCAGCAGGCTGAACAGCTTCGAGACGCTCTGGATCGAGAACGGGCTCTCCCAGTCCCCGACGCCGAACAGCTCCCCGTCCACCGTCGCGACGGCCATCCCGAACGCCTCCGGATCGGCCGCCGCCAGCGCCGGGATGTAGTCCGCGACCCGGCCCTGACCCGTCGTCGCCCGCGCGGCGATCTCCGCCGCCTCCAGCAGCCCCCGATAGTCCAGGCTCTCCCCGACGGGCACACCGTTCACCGCTGTTCCTCCACATACGCGCGTTTCGGCCCCGATTATCCCTGCTCACGGACCCTCCCCGCCGCCGGGGCCCCAGGGGCCTGTCTTCGGAATCCCGCCTGCCGGGCGACGCCGGGGC
>NZ_JBFBDY010001184.1:0-1382 GCF_040683475.1 Kitasatospora sp. NPDC093558
GCCTGGACGACGTCTACCTCGCCCTGGCCCACCGCCATCCGGAAGGACCTTCTCGGTGACCACCACGCTCGACACCGGCCGACCGCCCCGCACGCCGACGCCCACCGCGCCGACGTGGCGCGGCAGTTCACGGCTCACCCAGGTCCGCATCCTCACCGGCCGGTCGCTGCGCGCGCTCGTGACCGACCCCGCGGTGCTGCTCTTCGGCCTGCTCCAGCCCGTCATCACGCTCGTGGTGCTGTCCCAGGTGTTCAGCCGGATGGGGCTCCCGCCGCACTTCCCGCCGGACGTCACCTACCTGGACTTCGTGCTGCCCGCCGTCCTCGTCGACAACGCGGTGCAGTCCGCCGTCCAGTCCGGTGTCGGGCTCGTCGAGGACCTCCAGAACGGCATCGTCGCCCGCCTGCGCTGCCTGCCCGTCGCGCCGAGCTCACTGCTCGTCGCCCGCAGCCTCACCACCCTCGTGCGCGCCGCCGTCCAGGCCGTCATCATCCTGGCGCTCGGCACCCTCGTCCTGGGCTACAACCCGAGGGGCGGAGCCGGCGCGGTCGTGGCCTCGATCGGGCTGACGCTCTTCATGAGCTGGGCGCTCGGCTGGCTCTTCATCGCGGCGGCGGCCTGGCTGCGCCGCGCCGAGCCGATCCAGAACCTCGCGATCATCGCCGTGCTCCCGCTGATGTTCGCCTCCAGCGCCTACGTCCCGACCGCCGACCTCCCCGACTGGCTGGCCGCCGTGGCCCGCGTCAACCCGCTCACGTACGCGATCGACTCCACCCGGGCCCTGGCCCTCGGCCTCCCGGGGACGGGCACCGCCGTGCCGGCGCTGCTGCTGGGCGCGGCAGTGGCAGGAGCGGGCGCATGGCTGGCGGTGACGGGCTTCCGGAGGCCCCTGACCCCGCGCTGAGCACCGGCACCGCCACGGCCGGGGCGCAGGTAGTCGGCCGATACGACATCAGGCGCGCCGGCCGCTGCGGTTCTCCGGCGGAGGCTGCTTCGGAGCATGCTCAGTCGAGACAGAACTCGTTGCCCTCGATGTCCAGCATCGGGATGCACGACTCGTTTACCTCATCGGCGTACAGCGTTTGCACGTGGACCGCGCCGAGCGCGAGCAGTCGTGCGCATTCGGCCTCGAGTGCTGCGAGGCGCTCCTCGCCCACGAGTCCGGTGGCGACCCGCACATCGAGGTGCACCCGGTTCTTGGCGGCCTTCCCCTCGGGGACGCGCTGGAAGTACAGGCGCGGGCCGTCACCCGAGGGATCGGTGCAGGCGAACCACGAGTCCCGCTCCTCCGGAGGCTGCGCGTCCCGGTAGTCGTCCCACGTGGCGAATCCCTTCGGCGGCGGCGGCACGACGTACCCGAGCACCTCGCACCAGAAGCGTGC
>NZ_JBFBDY010001185.1:0-1379 GCF_040683475.1 Kitasatospora sp. NPDC093558
GGCGATCGGCGGGCTGCTCGGCTGCCCGGCGCGCGGCACGCCCTCCGGAGCGGCCGCCCACACGGTCGGCCGCTCCGGTCGCCGGGAGGATGGTCGTCCTGTCTTCGCTGTTCACCTGGCCACGCTTTCTGTCCGGGTCGGCGGTCGGGTGCCGACACCTGGGAGACCTCGGGGCGCGCCGCCGATAACAGAAAGTCCGAACGAATGTCCGGCGGACCGGTCACGGCCTCCTCCGTACGCGCCGGACACCGTCCGAGCGGCGCCCCGCATCCCCCGTCCCCCGGCGGGCGGGACGCGGGCCCCGCGGGGATTCTGGAGGTGTCCGAAGCCGTCCGCCCGAGGAGGTTCCATGGCCCTGCGCGAGCTCGCCCTCACGTCCGGGGCCGTCGCCGCCGAGCCGGGCCGCAAGGCAAAGATCGCGCTGCTCGCCACGTGCCTGCGCGACCTGGGCCCGGACGAGGCGCCGGCGGCGGTGGCGCTGCTGTCGGGCGAGTCGCAGCGGCTGCGCACCGGGGTGGGGTACGCGAGCCTGCGCGAGCTGCCGCCGCCCGCCGACGGGCCGGGTGGGCTCGGGGTGCGGGAGGTCGAGCGGGAGCTGGAGCTGATCGCCGGGGTGCACGGGGCCGGGGCGCAGGCCGAGCGGCGGCGGCTGCTCGCGGCGCTGTTCGGCCGGGCGACCGAGGTCGAACAGGGGTTCCTGCGGGCCGTGCTGGTGGGCGAGTTGCGGCAGGGGGCGCTGGACGCGGTGGTCGGGGACGCCGTCGCGCAGGCGGCCGGGGTGCCGGTGGCGGCGGTGCGGCGGGCGCTGATGTTCCGCGGCTCGGCCCGCGCGGTGGCCGCGGCGGCGCTGACCGGCGGGGTGCCCGCGCTGGCCGCGTTCCGGCTCGAAGTGGGCCGGGCCGTACGGCCGATGCTGGCCGCGTCCGCGCCCGACGTGACCACGGCGCTGGAGCGCACCGGTCCGGCGGCGCTGGAGTGGAAGCTGGACGGCATCCGGGTCCAGGTGCACCGGGACCGCGCGGACGTCGCGGTGTTCACCCGCAGCCTGGACGACATCACCGCGCGCGTGCCCGAGGTGGTCGAGGCGGCGCTGACGCTGCCGCTGCGCTCGGCGGTCCTGGACGGCGAGGCCATCGCGCTCGGACCGGACGGCCGCCCGCGCCCGTTCCAGGAGACCGCCGCGCGGACCGCCACCCGCCGGGACCCGGCCCGGCTGCGGGCCGAAGTGCCGCTCAGCGCCTACTTCTTCGACCTCCTGCACCACGACGGCGAGGACCTCGTGGACCGTCCCGGCCGCGACCGGTGGGCCGCGCTGGCCGAGGCGGTGCCGCCCGGCCTACGCGTGGCCCGCACCGAGACCGGGGACGGCGCGGAGGCGC
>NZ_JBFBDY010001186.1:0-1377 GCF_040683475.1 Kitasatospora sp. NPDC093558
GCGCCCGTGAGGGCACACCCCTCGCGCGTTTTACGGGGCCAGGCGCTTCGCAACTCCCTGCCGTCCCACGGGCGGGGGCGCGTCTGGGCGGTGCCCCCGGTGCCGAAGTGGCTGCGATCAGGCGTGGGTGAGGGTGTGCCAGGCGTTGTAGCCTCCGAGGACGTCCGAGACGTCGTTGCGGCCGTGGTGGCGCAGCAGGCTGGCGGCGATGGAGGAGCGGTGGCCGCCGGCGCAGTGGACGACCAGGGGGCGCTCGGTGGGGATTTCGTCGAGGCGGGCGGGGAGTTCGGCCAGGGGGATGTGCAGGGATCCCTCGATGGATCCCGATTCGCGTTCGCCGCAGGTGCGCACATCGAGGACGGTGGGGGGCTGTTCGCCGGCGAGGGCGGTGCGGAGTTGGTCGGCGGTGAGGCGGCTGGCGGGGGTGAGGTCGTCAGCGAGGGCGGTCAGGGCGGTGCCGGGGTTGCGCAGGTAGCCGGCGATGCGGTCGAAGCCGATGCGGGCGAGGCGGGTGACGACTTCGTCCTCGCGGTCCTGCGGGGCGATGATCGCGATGTCGCTGTCGGGGGCGAGGACGGTGCCGGCCTGTTCGGCGAAGCGGCCGTCGAGGGGGACGTTGATGGCGCCGCGGACGTGTCCGGCGCCGAAGTCCTGCGGGCTGCGGGCGTCGAGGACGACAGCACCTGCGCTGCGGACCTCCTTGAAGCCTTCAGGACACAGGGGTCGCACCGCGTTCGTGCGGTCGAGCAGCGGGTGGTCCTGCCGGTTGAGGGCGGCGTCGTGGCCGAAGTAGGCGGGGGCGGCGGACTGGCCGGCGGTGACGATGCGGACGAAGGTGTCCTGGTCCATGGGCCGGCAGGCGTAGTTGGTCAGGCGCTGCATGCCGATCGTGGACTGCTTCTCGGTCGAGAGGTTCTTGCCGCAGGCGGAGCCGGCGCCGTGCGCGGGGAAGACGCGGACCTGGTCGGGCAGGGCCATGAGCTTGCGGTGGACGGAGTCGTAGAGCATCGCGCCGAGATCGTCGGCGGTGACCCCGACGGACGCGAGGAGGTCGGGGCGGCCGACGTCGCCGATGAACAGGGCGTCGCCGGTGAGCACGCCGTAGGGGGCTTCGTCGTCGGGGTGCTCGTAGACGAGGACGCTGATCGACTCGGGGGTGTGTCCGGGGGTCTCCATGATCTGGAGGGTGACGTCGCCGAGGGAGATCCGTTCGCCGTCGGCGAGGTGGCGGATGGCGTACTCCGTCTCGGCCCGGCGCCCGTAGCCGATCCAGGCGCCGGTGCGGTCGGCCAGCTCCAGATGGCCGGCGAGGAAGTCCGCGTGGAAGTGGGTGTTGATCACGCCGACGACAGTGAAGCCGCGCGCCCCGGCGTCTGC
>NZ_JBFBDY010001187.1:0-1375 GCF_040683475.1 Kitasatospora sp. NPDC093558
CCGCAACGGCCACCACTAGCAGGGCCACCAACTACTCCTAGACCTCTTCCGAGCCGTCACCAAGGATACCGGCACCGTGCTCGACGGCATCACCGTCCCGGCCCACCTCACCCAGTCCGAGCACCAGCGCGCCGAAGTCCGGTCCTGGCTATGGTGCGTCGTCCTCGCCGACGGCACCCGCGCCCTCACCTCCGTCGGCCGATGGACGGACGCCCTGCACCACGTCCAGACGCACCGAGGCATCGGCCGGCGCATCCTCGACGGCCGCCAGACCGCCGTCCTCGCCCACGCCACCACCGGCGACCTACCTGCCGCCCTCGCGCTGCTGGAGGACACCGAGCCCGGCGCCCCATGGGAGAACGCCGTCACCGCCGTCCTCACCGCCCTGTGCCGTCCCGGCGACCAACGTGCAGCCGTCACCGCCATCAACCACTGCCTGGCCTTCGAACCGGGAGAGGGCCTGGCCGTATTCACCACCCGCCTCGCCCTGAGCGCTCTGGACGCCGCGCCCCCCGGTGCCCCGGGTGCCCGCAGCCTGCTCAGCCAGCTGACCAGCCGAACGAGCGAATCGGGCGACGGCTACGCACGGCGCGAGCTCCTCGCGCACGAAGGCGTGCGCGACCGTCTCGAACCCCACCGGACAGCCACGCTTGAACAGGCCCTCGCCGCCTGCGCACTGGGCTCCGCCGCCCTCCCCGAGCCCATCCAGGACCGCCTGGAGGACACCCTGGACCGCGCCCAAACGGTGCTCGAAAAGTCACTGTTCGCCCTGAGATCGCCCGACGACAATCCCCCTGAACGACGCACTCGAACAGCACCATCATCAGACGTCACCCATCCGTAGCACTATGTGGCAATCGGTCGGGCCACCCGCTGCTGCGTACACACAGCAGTGGCCCGGGCAGCTGCTGGCGACGTTTCGGACTGGAAGGGCACAACGGCGAGGCTCTCACCGCGAGTTGGCCGTGTCGACCTCGCCATTGCCTACCGCTGGTTGGGCTTGCGTGTCCGCTGCGTCTCTGCGGCGACCCCGCGTCGCAGATGTGCCGATTGCTCGCCCGCGGCGGCGGTCGGCTTCTTCGGTGTCTTCTTCGTGCTCGATCGCAACTTGGCAGCGGCCGCCGACACGCCCTTCGCCGACCCCTTCTGGGTGGGGAGGGGCCTCTCGAGGGCCTGGCCCATCTTTTGCAGTGCGGGGAGGCTCACCTCAAGTGCCGTCGCCTCCGCGACGGGACGCTCACATCCGGCGGCGCCGGCCTCGCCACCCCCAAGCGCGAGCAGCACCTCGGCGCTCGGAAGGCCTCCCCGATTCATGGCGACGCCGGCGGCACTTCCGAGTGCCAGCAGCGCTGCCGCGCTGGGGAGATCGCCCTGG
>NZ_JBFBDY010001188.1:0-1371 GCF_040683475.1 Kitasatospora sp. NPDC093558
GCCTCCGCTAGTGCGGAGGCTGCTCGCCGCCCTCGTCGGGCACTTCCGCGAACTCGACCACCAGGGAACCCCGGCGGCGCATCTTCGCGCCCGGCGCGGGGTGCTGGGCGGTGACCACCCAGACACCCGGCCAGGTCAGCGCGCTGACGGGCGGGCCGTCCGGGTCGTCGCTCGCGATGGCGAGGCCCGCCTCCCACGCGACCTTCCGGGCCTGGGGCACGAGCAGCCCGACCACGTCGGGCACCGTCACCTCGGGGGCCGTGCTCGGTCCAATCCACGTCATGTCACCCTCCCGTGCCCCAGCCTGCCGTTGAAATCCCGCCGGGGGAAGACGGCGGCACCGCCGGCCCCCGTGGTGCGGGGCCGGCGGTGCCGGTCGGGTGCGGGCCAGGTGCGGGCCGCGTGCGGGTCAGGCCAGGGCGGTCACGGCGGTCTTGACCTTGTCGCCGATCGCGGCGGGCATCGGGACGTAGCCCTTCTCGCCGATGGCCTTCTGGGCGGCGTCGCCGACGGTGTAGGTCAGGAAGCCCTTGAGGGTGTCGAGGGTCTCCGCCTTGTTGCCCTTGTCGCAGACGATCTCGTAGGTGACCAGGACGATCGGGTAGGCGTTGTCGGCCTTGGTGCCGTAGTCCAGGGAGAGCGCGAGGTCGCCGTCGGTGCCCACGACGGTGGAGCTGGCGAGGGTGAGCGCGGCGTTGGCGGCGGTGGCCGCGGCGGGCTTGGCGGCGCCGGTGCTGATCTGGGCGCTCTTGAGGTTGTTGGTCTGGGCGTAGGACAGCTCGGCGTAGCCGATCGAGTTCTTGACCTGCTTGATCTGGGCCGCGACGCCGGCGCTGCCGTTCGCGGACTGGCCATTCTTGCCCTTCCACGCCTTGTCCGGCGCGGCGCTCCACGCACCGCCGGAGGTCTTGGCGAAGTAGGAGGTCAGGTTGAAGGTGGTGCCGGAGTCGTCCGAGCGGTGGAAGGACTGGATGTCCGCGTCCGGCAGCTTGGCGCCCGGGTTGAGGGCGGCGATCGCCGGGTCGTTCCACTTGGTGATCTGCGAGTCGAAGATCTTGGCGGCGGTCGGGCCGTCCAGGACCAGGTTGTCGAGGTTGTCCACGTTGTAGACCAGCGAGACCAGGCCGGCCACCATCGGCAGGTCGATCGCCTTGCCGCCGGTGCAGACGGACTTCGAGGTGTCCACGTCGGCGGGCTTGAGCGCGAAGTCGGTGCCCGCGAACTGCACCTTGCCCTGGTTGAACTGCTGGACGCCCGCGCCGGAGCCGCCACCGCTGTAGTTGACGGTGGTGCCCGTGCAGGAGGCGCTGTAGAGGTTCTTCCACACGTCGATCGCGGGGGCCTGAGCGGTGGAGCCGGCGCCGAGGAGCG
>NZ_JBFBDY010001189.1:0-1370 GCF_040683475.1 Kitasatospora sp. NPDC093558
GTCGACCCGCTCGGCGTGGTCCGCCGCGGCGGGCCGGGCCGGCGCCGGATCGGGTGGCGGCTGATGCTGCCGCTGGCCGGACTGGCGATGACGGTGTTCGCGCTCGTGCTGCCGTCGCAGTACAACCCGAGCCGGATGGCGCGCACCGGTGTTTTCAACTCCGTGCAGGACACCCGCGGTTCGCTGCTGGTCGCGTTCGGCGTGATGCTGATGCTGATCGGCGTCTGCGCGCTGCTCCCCTGGCTGGTCGAGGCCGTCACCCGGCGCGCGGGCGGCGGCGGAGTGTCCTGGCAGCTGGCGATCCGCCGCCTGCAGTTCGGCTCCGGGCCCGCGTCGGCCGCCGTCAGCGGCGTCGTCGTGGCCATCGCCGGGGCGATCGCGCTGCAGACGCTCTTCCTCGGCGTCAGCGCGGGCTACGAGGCGCTCCCCCGCCACCGCCCGGAGACCGGCCCGTACCAGCAGTCGGTGACCTTCCCCGGCGGCGCGCCCCGGGCCGACGGACTCGCGCAGCGGCTCGTCGGCACGCCCGGGGTCGCGGCGACCGCCGCCTACACCGAGTTCTCCCTGGAGAGCCCGACCGGCAAGCCGTGGGAGATGCCCTCGGTACGGATCGCCGGCTGCGCCGTGCTCCGCGGGTTCGTGACGCTGCCCACCTGCAAGGACGGCGACGCGTTCGTCCTCAAGGGGCCGGAATCGCGGCCGAGCGCCGGTGCGGAGCCCGGGACGACCGTCCACGCCGCCTTCTTCCGCGGCGAGGGCGAACCGGCGGCCTGGCAACTGCCCGCCGCCACGCCCGTCCCGGGCATCGTCGGCGGCGACCCCAACGGGCGACTGGGCAGCGGCATGCTCCTGCTCACACCCGGCGCCGTGCCCGCCGCCGCGCTGCGCGGCCAACCGGCGACCGTCCTGGTGTCGATGCGGCCCGGACTGCCGGACGCCAAGGAGCAGTTGACCAGCAACGTCATGGCGATCGACCCGCAGGCCCGCACCGAGTTCCCGCTCGACCGCACGATCGACCCGACCTACCGGGCCGTCAAGCGCCTGCTCACGGCGGGCTCCGCGGTGACGGTGCTGCTGGTCGCGCTCAGCCTGCTGGTCGGCCAGCTGGAGCGCTTCCGCGAGCAGCGCCGCGTCCTCGGCGTGCTGCACGCCGTCGGCACCCGGCGCAGGATCCTCGGCCTGTCGGTGCTGTGGCAGACGCTCGTCCCGATGGCCCTCGGGGTGCTGCTGGCGACGGCGGGCGGCCTGGGCATGGGCGCCGTGCTGCAGTACACCGCCGGGCTCGACTTCGCCGTCGACTGGGGCGCGATGCTGTCCATGGCCGCGATCGCCGCCGGCGCCGTCCTCCTCACGACGGCCCTCGGGCTGCC
>NZ_JBFBDY010001190.1:0-1368 GCF_040683475.1 Kitasatospora sp. NPDC093558
CGTCGGCGCGGTCGGCGGGGAGGCGGAAGTCGGGCCAGCGCACCCAGCGGGCCTCCCACGGGACGGGCGCGGGGCGGCGGCCGAGGAGGTAGAGCGCGAAGTCGGGGGCGGGGCCTGGCGGCAGTGGACGGGTCAGGCCCCGGCCGCGCAGGAGGCGGCCGGACGGGAGCCGGAGGATGCCGGGGGCGGTCGGGTTCCACGTTGTCTCGGGCACGTCATCCCTTCGGATTTTCGCTTGTGCTGGAGCGAGGCTGGCGATTTTAATCGTCGGCAGGGTCGCTGTCCGGCCCCTTATCGAGGGAGATGTCCATGATTGCGCACCCCCCTTCTCCGGTCCCCTCCGCCACCTCGCACTCCGCCACCTCGCACTCCGGCTCCGGCTCCAACGACACCGGCTGGAACGTCGTGCCGGGTGCGGCCCGCTGAACCACCGAAGCGCTGAACCACCGAAGCGCTGAACCACTGAAACGCTGAACCACTCCTGAGCGTCGGTCACGACGCGACGTACAGCCCCGGCGCCGTCGGCATCCCGGCGCGGTGGGCGAGGGCGGCGGCCTCGCCCCGGGAGGCGACACCCAGTTTCGCCAGGATGTTCGCGACGTGGAACTTCACCGTCGACTCGCTGATGTGCAGCTCCCGGGCGATCTCGCGGTTGCGCCGGCCCCGCGCCACCTGGTCCAGGACCTCCAGCTCACGCGGCTGAAGACCGTCCAGCGGATCCGCGGCCACGGCCGGTCCCGCGGCCACCAGCGGCAGGTCCACCGTCACCGTGCTGCCCCAGCCGGGCACGGCCTCCACGCCGGCCCGGCCGCCGAGGGCGGCGATCCGGTCGGCGGTGCGGTGCACGGCGAGGGCGTCGGCGGCGAGCAGGCCCGGGCCGTCGTCCCGGACCACCGCCCGCAGCACGTCGCCGGTGAACGTCCAGCTCACGTGGAGCCGCGTCACCCCGTCCTGGTCGAGCATGGTGAGGACGGCCGCCCGGACGGCGTCCCGGGCGGTGTGCGCGGTGTCCGCGGGGACGGACCTGGCGGACTCCGCCGGGGGCACCAGGTCCAGCCGGACCCGGCCGTGCCGCAGCAACGGACGCAGTTCCTCGGCGAGCCGGGCGAACGCGGTGTCGGCCGGCTCCTCGCTGAGCGTCCGGTCGAGCTCGGCGCCCGCGCGCAGGTCCAGCAGGGCCGTCACGGCCAGTTCGGTGGCGCTGCGCCGCGCGGTCGCGTCGTCCAGGGCGGGCGAGCGCAGCGGCCCCAGGATCGCGGTGAGCGCGGCGCCGTGCATGCCGGTGAACTCGCCGATGGCCAGGTGGAAGCGGGAGTCGAGCTGGCGGTAGTGCTCCGCCGGGGCCGCCTCCAGCTCGGTCAGCCGGCC
>NZ_JBFBDY010001191.1:0-1368 GCF_040683475.1 Kitasatospora sp. NPDC093558
AAGCCGACGGACGCGTACTCGATCGTCAGCACGGTCAGCGGCTACCGGGGAGTGCTCGCGGTGCGCGGGATCGGCGGGCGGGCGCTGGCCCTGGAGGACGCCCGACTGGTCGCCGCCCAGCGGGAGCTGGCCCGAGCCGGGCTGTGGACGGAGCTGTCCGCCGCGGCCGGGCTGGCCGGGCTGCGCGCCGTGGGGGACGTCGAGGGCCCGGTGGTCTGCGTGTCGACGTCCAGCGGGTTCAAGGACCTCGGCGTCGGATCCCGGCCCACCGCGCCCGTCGCGCCCGAGTGGGACGAGGTGGAGCGCAGGCTGGCGGCGGCCGGGATCCGCGGCTGAGGCGCTACCGGGTCGACGGGACGCGGGCCGCCTCCGGGAAGGTGGCCTGCCGGTAGTGGGCGTACTCGCGCCGGAACGTGTGGCCGAGGTGGTACTGCAGCCGCAGGTGGCGGAACTGGTAGACGGCGCCGGTCTGGCGCAGCACGCCGCGCCGGTAGGCGTCGTCCAGGAAGGCCGCGACGTTCCACGGCAGGCGTCCGGTCAGCGGGAGCCAGACGCGGGTCAGGACGATCCACTGGCCCCAGGCGGTGAAGCCGAGCGCGTAGGCGAGGGTGCCGCCGATGCCGCCGATGGCCCCGATGTAGAGCCCGTCCGCGAGCGGCCAGTTGAGGACGCCGAGCGGGCCGCTCAGGAGGACGACGATCAGGCGTCCGCCGAGCGCGATCGCGAGGGTGAACGCCGGGACGAGGACCAGCACCTGCCGGCTGACGGTGGTCCGGTTCGAGGTCAGCAGGGCGACCGGGGTGGCCGCCGAGGCGGTGTCCAGCGGCGCTTCGAGCATGCTGGTGAGCCCGAACACCACGCCGGCGGCCGAGCCGAAGATCAGCCCGTACACCAGCATGTTGATCAGCGTGCCCTCGATCACCTCGGCGTCGGCGAGCGGCGTGCCGAAGTACAGCGCGTGCTGCAGCGTCTGGGCGGGCGCGGCGCCGAGGCCGATCACCGTGCCGCCGAGCATGATCGCCGCGAACCGGCCGGTGAACACCCGGACGGTGCCCGGACCGCCGCCGTGGTGGCGGGCGAACAGGCGCAGCCGGACGTAGGTGGGTTCGAGGGCGAGGCCGCCGAAGATCGTCATGACCGCGTAGACCGCGCCGACGGCGAGTCCGGCGATCGGTCCGAGGAGGACGCTCTCCAGGAGGAACCGCTCCCCCTTGACCTGCGGGTTGCTGCCGTAGAACACGACGAGGACCACGCCGACGATCCACTCCGCCACGGTGACGCACAGCGCGGCGGCCAGCACCGTCGCGAGGATCCGGGCCGGGCGGCGCACCGAGCCGCCGATCTGCCACCACGCGAGGTCGGGCCGGT
>NZ_JBFBDY010001192.1:0-1366 GCF_040683475.1 Kitasatospora sp. NPDC093558
GGCGAGCGTGAGCGCCCGCCGGGCGAGTTCGCCGTAGCCGAGCGTGCCGTCCGCTCCCCAACACAGCGCGGTGGCATCCGGGTTGCCGGCGGCGTGGGCGAAGAATCCGTCGTGGAGCCTGGCACCAGGCAGCGGCCCGGCGGTGTCGTTGGCGGATGTCCGCACCGCGAGCTGCGAAGCGGGGAGCAGCGCCGGGACGGGCTCGGACCAGGTGCCGGCGTCCGACAGCAGCCGGTCCAGCAGCCTGCTGTAGGCGTCGAACATGGCGTCGAGGACGCCGGGTGCGAAGGCGTCCTCGCGGGCGTCCCAGTTGACCAGCAACCCGCCGTTCAACTCGGTCACCTGGGCGTCCAGCCAGACCTGCGGGCCCTGCGAGATGATCCAGGTGGCCTCGCCGAAGGTGTCCCGGACCTCCGCCGGGAACAGCTCTCCCAGGCCCAGCGCGCTGGTGTAGACGACGGGTGCGAGGAACCGTTCGCCGTGCAAGCGGGAGGCGTCGCGCAGGACCTCGACGCCGGAGTAGCCGGCGTGCGCCGCGTCGGCGTGGAAGCGTGCCTGAAGCCGGGCGGCGCGCTCCGCGAAGGTGCCGGGCGCGGCGCCGTCCCACGCCAGCAGGACCGAGGAGGTGAAGTCGCCTACCAGGGAACCGACCTCGGCGTGCAGCAGCTCACGGTCGAAGAGCGGAAGGTTGAGCAGGAAGCGCGGCTCGGCACTGAACGCGGTGAGGGTCTCCGCGAACACCGAGGCCAGCGCCATCGCGGGGGTCAGCCCGTGACTGCGGGCCAGTTCCCCGAGACATCGCATCATCCGGGGGTCCAGCCAGCGGTGGCGGCGCACCACGGTCGGCTGCTCGGACGGTGTGGCGAGCGGCAGTTGGGGTGCGGCGGGCAGTTCGGGCAGGTGGCGGCGCCAGTAGTCGCGGTCGGCGTCCAGGGCGGCCGCCCGGGTCGGCGCCTCTCGCGCCGCGCGCCGGTCGGCGAGGTAGCGCGGGTAGCTGTAGGCGAGCGCGGGCAGTGGCGCGCTGGGGTCGGCGTAGCTGCGGGCGAGGTCGGCGAGCAGCACGCGCAGGCTCAGTGCATCGGCCGCGACCATGTCCAGGTTGAGGTGGAAGCGCGTGCCGTTCTCCCGGATCTCCGCCGGGAGCAGCGAGAGTTGGACGTCGAAAACCTCACCGGCCGCGATGTCCATTCGCCGGTGGGACAGCCGCTGCCGGATGTCCGCCAGTTCCTGCTCGGCCTCGGCCTCGGTCAGCGTGCGCAGGTCGTGGACGCGAAGGCCCGGCCAGGCGCCGTGCGGGGCGATCTGCTGGTGGCCGTCGTCGAGGATCCGCACCCGCAGCATCCCGAGCCGCGCGAGGACCGCCCGG
>NZ_JBFBDY010001193.1:0-1364 GCF_040683475.1 Kitasatospora sp. NPDC093558
CGACATCGTCGTCACCGGCAACCGCATCACCTCCGTGGAGCCGCACCGCTCGGGGGCGCGCCGCGCCGGGGAGCGGCTGGTCGACGCCACCGGCTGCACGGTGCTGCCGGGCCTGTGGGACTCCCACACCCACCCGTACCAGAACACCTACGGCGGGCGGCAGTTGCGCCTGAACCTCGCCTACGGGGTGACTGGCACCGCCTCGCTGGGCGGCTTCGCCTACGAGCAGGCGCGCCTGCGCGAGGCCGTCGACGCCGGGGCGATGACCGGCCCGCGGTTCCTGACCACCGGCGAACTGCACGACGGACCGCGCGTCGCCTACAGCATGGGCCGCGCCCACCGCACCGCCGAGGGGGTGCGGCGCAGCCTGGAGCGGGCGGCGGCGCTGGAGTACGACTTCGTCAAGACGTACGTACGGGCGCCGGCCTCGACGATGGCCGAGGCGGCGCGGGTGGCGCACGAGCTCGGGGTGCCCGCGGGCAGCCACCTGCTGACGCCCGGGGTGCAGGTGGGCCAGAACCTGACGACGCACCTGCAGGCCACCCAGCGCCAGGAGTACGGGCGGGTGTTCTCCCCGACCGGGCGCAGCTACCAGGACGTCCACGAGATCTACCGGGGCGGGGACTTCGCGATCGTCATCACGCCGTTCTCGGCGCTGTGCCTGGTGGGCGAGGACCCGTCGCTGGCCGAGGACGCCCGGGTGAGCGCGCTGATGCCGCCGTGGGACGCGGCGGTGGTGCGCCAGCAGGCGAAGGCCGCGCCGACACCGGAGCAACTGAGGGCCCTGCAGCGGGAGATGGCCGTCTACGGGCGGATCCTGGCCGACGGCGGGGCGCTGGCGCTGGGCACCGACGCGCCGCTGACCCCGGTCGGGCTGCAGGTCCACCTGGGGCTGCGGGCGCTGATCCGCTACGCGGGGCTGACACCGGCCCAGGCGCTGCGCACGGCGACGGCGGCGCCGGCCCGGCTGTGGGGCGTGGCGGAGGACGTCGGCACGGTGGAGGAGGGCAAGCTGGCCGACCTGCTGGTGGTCGACGGGGACCCGTTCCACGACTTCGCGGACCTGGTGCGCACGTCGTGGGTGATGCGCGACGGGGTGACGTACCGTCCGTCGGACCTGGTGGACGGCGGCGGGCGGGCGGGGCGGGCGGCCGTGGCGGCGGCCTCGGGCGTGGACTGGCTGGCGGTCGGCGAGGCGCTGCGGCGCGAGGGCTGCTGCGCCCTGTGACCTACGCGGTGCCCCCGCCCGTCCGAACCGGGCGGGGGTAGCCAACTGTTGTCATTTTCATCAGTATTCCTCAATAATCCTGGCATTTGGGCCGGTTGTCGGTGGTGGGCGGTACGGTCGCCTGGTGATCGTGACG
>NZ_JBFBDY010001194.1:0-1362 GCF_040683475.1 Kitasatospora sp. NPDC093558
AGCGCCGACATCGAACCCGGGGGAGACCTGACCCACGTCCAGTTCGTCCTGCTCGCCTGCACCTGGTGGCTGAACGCCCAGGGCGAGCACCCCAACCAGCTCGCCCTCGCCCGCCAGGCCGGCACCGACGTCAAGATGACCTCCCAGGTGCTGCGGGCCCTCGAAACCAAGGGCCTGATCGAGCGCGAGGTCGACCCCGCCGACACCCGCGCCAAGCGCCTGCGCATCACCGCGACCGGCGCCGACCTGGCCCCGCGCGCGATCGCCGCCGTCGAGGCCGTCGACGCGGAGTTCTTCCGCCCGGTCGCCCGCGACGACGCCCTGACCCTCCTGCGCCGCCTGGCCACGCCGGCGGCGGACGACGCGTCCTGAGACGCCAATTCCTCACCGGCCCCCCGCATTCCGGCCAAATCCAGTCGGCCGTCCGGCGGGCGAACACCTGGATGGCAGCATGGCCGACGGCCCACGCCACGGCCCAAACGGGCCCCGGCGACCGATCGGAAGGTACGGAACCCCATGCGCAAGAACGCACGGCGATTCACGGCGGCGGCGACCGTCTGCGCCGCCCTCATCGGTACGGTCGGCCTCCTCGCGCCGGCCGCCCAGGCGCAGGCACCGGCGCGCGCGGCGGCGGCCGAGCTCCGGATACAGGACGCCACGCCTCCCGGCACCCAGGTGCAGACCACGACCGTCACCCGGCCCGACGGCACGCAGGCACAGGTCGCGATCTTCTCGACCAACTACGTGACCGGCCAGACCATTTGGTACCGCTCACAGAGCGACCCCGGCGGCGCGTACGGCGACTGGAGCCAGGTAAACGGCATGGCGCTCAACTTCCAGTACCTGCTGCTGACGGTCGCGGTGGACGCCGACGGGAGCCTGGAGGTGTTCACCATCGGCTACCAGTCGAGCGTCCTGGTCAGGATGCACCAGTCCGGCGAGGACGGGTCCTGGTCGGCGCCCGAGGCGTTCGGGCCGCCGTCCGCGAACGTGCCGAGGTTCTTCGGGGCGCCCGTCGCCTTCACCCGGGCGGACGGGACACTGGCCTTCTTCGAGGTCTTCCAGCGTGCGGGCGCACCGGAGCTGTACGTCAACGAGCAGAGCGAGCCGGGCGTTTGGGGCTCCTGGACCGACCTGGGGCCCGGCCCGCTGCCGGCTTCCGTCGCCACGCCGTCCACCGTCACGGAGGCCGAGGACGGGACGCTGACGGCCGTCGCGCGCATGTGGAACGCGCCGTCGATGTACGCGCGGATCTCCGAGCAGGCCCCGGGTGTCTGGGGCCCCTGGCAGGCCTGCGCGACAGCCGGCCGGCGGCCAGCAGCAGCGCGTCGCGGTGGCGCGGGCCCTGGCCGCCCGCCCCGA
>NZ_JBFBDY010001195.1:0-1359 GCF_040683475.1 Kitasatospora sp. NPDC093558
GTAGTGCTGGTTTTTGATTAGGGCGTGCCCCCTTAAAACCCGCGGGGGGGGGCCCCCCAGGGGCGCACCCCTCGCCACCGTCCCTGATCAGGCCATCTCGCGAGGGCGGTGGGACTGCCCGGCGGCGAACGCCTTCGCGGCCTCGCGGGCGATCTCCTCGGCGGGGACGTCACGCACGTGCTGCGACAGGCCCCAGCGGCGGCCGAAGGGGTCGATGATCCGGCCGTGGCGGTCGCCCAAGAACCCCAGTGCTGCCGGCCACTCATCTGCCGGAGGCGCCGCCTGCTCCGCCGAGTTCGTCGTGGCCCAGGTGCTCGCCCGGTGTCGCCAGCTCCTCGACCGTGTGTGCGCCGACCACTGCGCCGGTGGACCTCTTGCCATGGCGGAGCCTGCCCTCCAGCCGGCTCGCGAAGGACGTGAGCGCGAGGTTCACGACGACGAAGACCACCGCGACGACGGTGAAGCTGGCGATGGTGTTCGCGCCGTAGTTCGCGCTCAGCGGGCGGACGGACGCCAGCAGCTCGGAGAAGCCGAGCAGCGCGCCGCCCAGCGCGGTGTCCTTCACGATGACGACCAGTTGGCTGACGATCGCCGGCAGCATCGCCGTGACCGCCTGCGGCAGCAGCACGTAGCGCATGACCTGGTTCCTGCGCATGCCGAGCGCCATGGCCGCGTCGCTCTGGCCCTGGGGGAGGGCCAGGATCCCGGCCCGGACGATCTCCGCGAGCACCGAGGCGTTGTAGAGGACGAGACCGGTGACCACGGCGTACAGCGGTCGGCTGTCGGAGCCGACGTTGGTGTACTGGGCGTACGCCGCGTTCGCGAAGAGCATCAGGATCAGCACCGGGATGGCGCGGAAGAACTCCACGACGGTGCCGGCCACACCCCTGACCCACCGGTGGTCGGAGAGCCGGGCGATGCCGAACAGGGCTCCGAGCGGCAGTGCGATGACCATGGCGAGCGAGGCGGCGATGACGGTGTTCTGGAGCCCCGGCAGGAGGTACGTCTCCCAGGCGCGGGAGTCCGTGAAGAAGGGCCGCCACTTGACCCAATCGAGCTGGTTCTTGTCGGCGAGGCTCTGGACCACCCACCAGGCCAGAGCGGCCAGGGCGACCAGGAACAGCACCGTCGACACCGCGTTGCGCCGTCTGGCACGCGGCCCCGGCGCGTCGTACAGGACGGTCGGTGGACTCATCGCCGGACCGACACCTTCTTGCTCACCCAGCCGAGGATCAGCCCGGTCGGGAGGGTGAGGCAGATGAACCCGAACGCGAAGATGGCCGCGATGAGAATGAGCTGGGCTTCGTTCTCGATCATCTCCCGCATCAGCGCCGCGGCCTCGGCGACGCCGATGGCCGC
>NZ_JBFBDY010001196.1:0-1354 GCF_040683475.1 Kitasatospora sp. NPDC093558
GCCGCATCCGGTCGCGGGCCCCGCCGACCGCACCCGCCGCCGGGTCGGCTCGCTCGGCTCGCGCGAAGCGCTGGTCGCCGGGAGGCTCGCCGTGCTGGTCGGCCGTCGGTTCCTGGGCGGTTGGACGGGACCGGCGTGGCTGGAGGCGTGGGGGGCGGTCTTCGTCGCCGTCTGTGTGCAGGCGCTGCCGTTCCTGCTGCTCGGCGTGGTGCTGTCGGCCGCGATCGCCGCGTTCGTCCCGGCCCGGCTGCTGGAGCGGGCGCTGCCGCGGAACCCGTTGCTCGCCGTACCGATCGCCGGCGCGGCCGGGGTCGTCCTGCCCGGCTGCGAGTGCGCCTCCGTGCCGGTGGCCGAGCGGCTGATCGCGCGTGGGGTGGCGCCGGCCGCCGCGCTGGCGTTCCTGCTCTCCTCGCCGGCCGTCAACCCGGTGGTCCTGGTGGCCACCGCCGTCGCCTTCCGGGGACAGCCCGAGCTGGTGGCGGCGCGCTTCCTCGCCTCCCTCGCGACCGCGGTGGTCATGGGCCTGCTCTGGGCCCGGTTCGGCCGCCCGGAGTGGCTGCGGCCCCGGATCCCGTCGAACGGTCCGACCGGCTGGGCGGCCTTCCGCGCCTCACTGGAACACGACTTCCTGCACGCCGGCGGCTTCCTGGTGATCGGCGGGATGACGGCGGCCACCCTCAACGTCGCCGTTCCTCGCGACCTGCTCAAGGGCACGGCAGGCCTCCTGGGCGTCGACATCCTCGTGCTGGCCCTGCTGGCGGTCCTGCTCGCGGTCTGCTCGGAGGCGGACGCCTTCGTCGCGGCCGGGCTGAGCGGCTTCTCCCCAACCGCCCGGCTGGCGTTCATGGTCGTCGGCCCGATGGTGGACGCCAAATTGATCGCCCTCCAGGCCGGCACCTTCGGACGGGCCTTCGCCTGGCGCTTTTCCGCCGCCACGTTCGCCGTCGCCGTGACAGCTGCGGCCCTGACCGGCTGGTGGCTGCTGTGAGGCGCGAAGTCCGGGCGCTGCTGCACATCCTGGTCGGTGCGGCGGTGCTGCACATCTCGCTCTTCAGCGAGCTGTACCTGCGGTACGTCCGCAAGGGCCTGCGACCGTACCTGATCGCGAGCGGCACGCTGCTCGTCGCGGTCGGCCTGATCGGCGCGGCCGTCGCCGCCCGGGAGCTGCTGCGCCCCAAGCACGACGCCGACGCACCCGACGCCCACCACGGCCACGGCCACGGCACACCCGACGCCCACCACGGGCACGGCCACGGGCGCGGCGCCCGCAGCGTGCCGGGCCGGCACACCCGGATCACCGGCACCGACCTGGTGGACAAGGTGGTGCACGTCGACCAGTCGCCGATCGGGCGCA
>NZ_JBFBDY010001197.1:0-1352 GCF_040683475.1 Kitasatospora sp. NPDC093558
GGGACGGACACGACCGGCCCTTGCGCGGGGCAGCTTGCCCGGCAGACTGGCGGCACCGACGGCAGCGGGTCGATCCCGGCCGTCGCACGGTGGTTGACGAATCATCGGAGACCCTCGCCGTCGATCCACGAGATCCTCAGACACCTCGAGATCCTCAGACACCTGGAGCACCCGCCCGTGCCTACCCTCCTCCCCGCCCGCCGACGGTTAGCGCTCGGCCTCGCCCTGGCCGCCGTCGTGAGCGGCTTCGGCGCCCTGGCCGCCTCGGCCGCGCCCGCGGCCACCGCACCGACCCCCACTGCACCGACTCCCATAGGCCTGACCTCCCCGGCCTGTCCGGTGGACATCCGGCAGGGCGAGGCCGACGGCTGCGTCACCCAGCTCCAGCTGGAGCTCAACGCCACCGGCGCCGCGATCGCCGTGGACGGGCAGTTCGGGCCCGGCACCCTGACGGCCGTCCGCGTCTTCCAGGCCGCCCACGCCCTGGCGGTCGACGGCATCGTCGGCCCGGGCACCAAGTCGGCGCTCGACGCCGCAGCCGCCCCCGGCACCGTCGACCTGCGCACCCAGTGCGGCGACCTGCGGACCGGCGCGAGCGGGCCCTGCGTCACCACGCTGCAGACGATGCTGAACAAGCTCGGCGCCCGGCTCGGCGTCGACGGGCAGTTCGGCCCGGCCACCGACACCGCCGTGCGAGACTTCCAGGCCTTCCACGGCCTCGGCGTCGACGGCGTCGTCGGCCAGGGCACCAAGGCCGCCCTGTACAGCGGCAACGCCGGCTCCACCGGCACCCCGCCGCCGCCCGGCACCCCCGTCGACCCGGGCAAGGTGCTCGCCGCGGCGAAGGCCTTCCTGAGCGTCCCGTACGTGTGGGGTGGCGGCCACTCGCTGCGCGGCGAGGGGCCGGGACCGTCGCTGGGCACGTGCGACGGCTACACCGGCTCGATCCAGCCCTGCCCGGCCGACACGACCGCGGGACTGGACTGCTCTGGCCTGGTGCGCGCGGCCTACTGGTTCGGCGCCGGCTTCGACCTCGCCAACGGCGGCGACACCAACCAGCAGACGCTCGACCGCCACCTCACCCAGGTCACCGAGTCCCAGCGCCGGCCCGGCGACCTGGAGTACTTCGGGACAGACGCGCACACCACGACGCACGTCGTGCTCTACGCAGGCGCCGACCCCGCCACCGGCGCGGACATGATGTACGAGGCCAAGGAGACGGGCACGGACGTCCACTACGTCGGCCTGCGCACCGGCGGCTTCTGGTACCACGTCACGGCCTGACGGCCTGACGGCCTGACGGCCTGACGGCCTGACGGCCTGACGGCCTGACGGCCTGACGGCCTGACGGC
>NZ_JBFBDY010001198.1:0-1351 GCF_040683475.1 Kitasatospora sp. NPDC093558
CGGTGATCACCGCCGAACCGGCCGCGCTCAGCCCGTCCGCGACTGCGTACGCCTCGGGGAGCGCGTCCCCCGGCGGCGTCGTGCCGCTCACCCCGGACGTCACCGCCAGGCTCGACGCGGCGATCCAGCGGGTGCAGAGCCAGACCGGCGTCCCCGGCATCAACGTCGGGATCATCACGCCGGGCGGGACGTACCTGAAGTCCTTCGGCGTCGCCGACAAGACCGCCGGGACGCCCATGGACCCCTCGCTCCACCTGCGGATCGGCAGCGAGACCAAGACCTTCACGGCGACCGCCGTGCTGCGCCTGGTCGACCAGGGCAAGGTGGGCCTGGACGACCCGATCTCCAAGTACGTGGACGGCGTCCCCGGCGGCGACGGGATCACGGTGCGCCAGCTCGGCGAGATGCGCAGCGGGCTGTTCCCGTACAGCTCCGACCCGGACTTCGTGAACACCCTGATCAACGACCCGAACCACGTGTTCACCCCGGACCAGCTGCTCGCGTACGGGTACAAGCACCCGGCCGTCTTCCCGCCCGGCGCCCAGTTCCAGTACAACAACAGCAACTACATCATCCTGGGCAAGCTGATCGAGAAGCTCGGCGGGCAGCCGGCCGGCAAGTTCATCACGGACCAGGTGATCACGCCGGCCTCGCTGAGCCAGACCAGCTTCCCCGCCGACCTCGACAAGTCCATCCCCTCCCCGTACGCGCACGGCTACACCGAGCAGACGCCGACCGGGGCCGTCGCGGACGCCACCAACTGGGACCCGTCCTGGGCCTGGACCGCGGGCGCGATCATCAGCACCGTGGCCGACCTGGAGAGTTGGGCGAAGACCCTGGCCACCGGCACCCTCGTGAAGCCGGCCACCCAGGCCGAGCGCCTGAAGAACCTGCCGACCGGCGATCCCGGCGTCGGCTACGGCTTCGGGCTGTTCAGCAACTACGGGTGGATCGGGCACAACGGCTCGATGCCGGGCTACGAGAGCGTCGCGGTGTACCTGCCGGAGGCGCAGAGCACGCTGGCGCTCCAGCTCAACACCGATGTTCTGTACCAGGGTTCGGAGCCGTCCTCGCTGTTCGCGAACGAGATCACCAAGATCATCTCACCGAAGAACGTCTACTCGATCCCGCCGTCGACGGCCGCGCCGTCCGCGCCCGGGTCGACGGCCGGCGCGAGCTCACCGTCGCTTCCGTCGGGCAACTCCCCCTCCACCGTGCGGGCTTGATCCGGACGGCGCCAGTGGCCCGGCCCTTCACAGGACACTGTTGGTTAATTCGGGCCTCGTTACTCCGCCCCGCCGGATTCATCCGGCGGGGCGGAGTGCTGCGAAGTGGCTGGTACGGGTGCGGG
>NZ_JBFBDY010001199.1:0-1349 GCF_040683475.1 Kitasatospora sp. NPDC093558
CACGACGTGCCGGGCCGAGTGCTGCTCCTGCCCGCCGCCGAGCCGGCGGCAGCGCAGGACCACCGAGCCCTGCCGGTCGGCGGCCTCGACCACGTCCCGGCCGGGCAGCATCATCACCGGGGAGCGCCCCTCGACCAGCCGGATCTCGTAGTTGACCTGGTACAGCTCCTGCAGGGTGGCCATCGAGACGCCGTCGCTGGTGAGGATCTGGTTCGAGACGAACCGGTCGCGCACGTGCGCGGGCAGGCTCTGGAAGTGGCGCACGTACGCGGGCCGGTAGAAGTCGTTGGCGGGCGGCGAGTCGTCCATCGGCGCGAACCACGGCCGCCGGCCGATCCAGCGGATCTCCCGCAGCCCCAGCCGCAGGAGCGAGAGCACCGCCTCGTCGCCGGTCTGCCCCCCGCCGACCACCACCGCCGTCTCGTGCGGGGCGGGGCGGCAGCCGGTGAAGTGCTCGGCGAGCTCCTCGGCGAGCAGGACGCCGTGCGTTCCCGGGAGTCGGAAGCATTCCGGCACGTACGGACGGGTGCCGAGGCCGAGCACCAGGTGGTCGCTGGTGGCCACCGGCCCGTCGCCGGAGCTCAGGACGAAGACCCCGTCGAAGCCGATCGCGGTGATGTCGACGCCGTACCGGATGGTCCCCAGCTCGCCGCTGGCCCAGGCCAGGTAGCGGTCGTACTCCAGCCGCGGGATCGCGTCGAACTGGGCGTTCAGGAAGGCGTAGATCCGCCCGGTGGTGACCAGGTAGTTGAGGAAGGAGAAGCGGTTGCGCGGATCGACCAGGGTGACCAGGTCCTTCACCCAGGAGGTCTGCAGCCGGGCCCCCGGGTGCATCAGCTCCGGGTGCCAGGCGTGCGAGCCCCGCCGGTCGAAGAGCGCCACCGCCCCGGGAACGGTGCCCTCGGCGAGGGCGGCGAAGCTCAGGTTGGCCGGGCCCGCACCGATGCCCGCGACCGCGTAGTGCGGGAGCCCGGCGGGCCGGCTGGTGGAAGTCGACACGGTGGAAGCCTCTTTACGTGAGGTGAGGTGGCGTGAGGGTGAGGTGGCCCTGCGGTGCTGCCGGGGACAGCGTTCCGGCTGCCGGTCGAGGAGTCCTCGAAACGGCCTGAGCCCCGGGCGCGGCCGCCGGACGTTACGGCCTGAGCCCCGGGTGCCGCCGCCGGACGTTCAGCTGGGCTCGATCCACCCGAGAGAGCGGCTCCCCATGCTGCGTAGCGGCACCGATTGGGCAGGCCGCGACCGAGGGGATCCGCATGACTTGCATCGCCGGGTGGGTGGGGCAGGGACCCGACCCGGACCGGAGGACGGCGGGCGTGGCCGCGATGGCCGCCGCGATGACGCCCGTGGGC
>NZ_JBFBDY010001200.1:0-1349 GCF_040683475.1 Kitasatospora sp. NPDC093558
CGCTGCCGTGGCCGACGGCGGTGCACCACTCGCCGGACTTCATGCTCGCCGCGGCGGACGAAGAGGCGGTCGGGCATGGGGAGTTCCTGCTGGTGCTCGGCGAACTGCACCTGTCGTTCAACACGATGGAGAGCCGGGTCTTCGTCGAGCAGCACGACGACCCGCCGTCGATGCTGGCGGCAGCCGAGGCGGACATGCGCGGGAGCCGGATCTACGGGATCATGAACCGGGACGTGCCGGGTGTGAGTTCGCGCGTGTCGCCGCCGTCGGCGCTGCTGTCGCCCGAGTACACGTACTGGACGATGCACCCCGAGGCGGTGACGCCGCCGGGTCCGATCATGCCGGCCGCCGCGCTGTTCGTGCGCCGGGAGGGCGAGCGGCTCGTGGTCCGCTCGCGCGCCGGGGCCTTCGAGGCGCCGCTGGCGCACGTCGTGGGCGAGCCGCTGGCGGCGGCGGCGATCAACGCGTTCAAGCCGGTCGCCAAGGCCCGCCACAATCCGCGCATCACCGTCGACCGGCTGGTGGTGGCCCGCGAGTCGTGGAGCTTCCCGGCGGGCGAACTCGCCTGGGCCGCGGTGAAGTCCGAGCCCGAGCGGTTCCGGGCCGCGCGCCGCTGGCGGCTCGAACAGGGCTTGCCGGAGCGGGCGTTCTATAAGGTCCCGGTGGAGGACAAGCCCGCGTTCGTCGACTTCACGAGCCTGGTGCTGGTCAACATCCTGGCCAAGGCGGTGCGCCGTTCCGTGGAGGAGGAGAACGGCTCCGTCACGCTCACCGAGATGCTGCCGGACGCGGACGGGCTGTGGCTGAGCGACGCGGCGGGGGCGCGGTACACCTCGGAGTTCCGCATCCTCGCCGTCGACGAATCCGCGCGCGATCTCTAGCCGGCGGGGGTGTCCATCCGGGCCGCCCCCGTTCGTCGTCGGGGTGGCCCGGACGGACGGGCAGCCGCACCACGCACGAGAGACCCAAGGAGCACCACATGATCAAGGCCCTGAACGAGATCGAGGTCATCACCCTCTTCGTGGAGGACCTCGCCGCCACGAAGAAGTTCTACCTCGACGTCTTCGGCCTGGAGGTGGTCTACGAGGACGGCGAGTCGGCCGCCCTGAAGATGCGCAACCTGATGATCAACCTGCTGGAGGCCGGCGAAGCGCACGGCCTGGTCGCACCGGCCCCGGTCGGCGGTCCCGAGACGGGCGCCCGCGCGCTGCTCACCATCAACGTCGCCGACGCCGAGGCGGTCTGCGCCGAGCTGGCGGAGCACGGCGTGGCCCTGCTCAACGGGCCGGTGGACCAGCCGTGGGGCCGGCGGACGGCGACCTTCGCCGACCCGGCCGGGAACGTCTGGG
>NZ_JBFBDY010001201.1:0-1349 GCF_040683475.1 Kitasatospora sp. NPDC093558
GCGCGGGCGGGACCTGGGTGTCGCTGTTGAGCGCGCCGTCGTAGTCGCGGATGGCGAAGGTGATGCCGAGCAGCAGGATCCAGCCGGCCACCAGGGAGACGGTGATGGCGTTGACGATGCCGCGCGGTCCCGAGCGGGCGGCGTCGTGGGTCTCCTCGGTCATGTGCGCGGAGGCGTCGTAGCCGGTGAGGGTGTACTGGGCCATCAGCAGGCCGAGCATCGCGACGTAGAGCTGGTTGTGGAAGCCGGTGTTGTTGACGAACTCGGTGAGGACGTAGGAGACGGAGGCGTGCCGGTCGGGGAGCACGGCGAGCGCGCCGACGATGACGGCGACGCCGATCAGGTGCCACCACACGGACACGCTGTTGAGGACCGCGACCAGGCGCACCCCGAAGGTGTTGAGCAGGCCGTGCACCACCAGGATGACGGCGAAGATCTCCATGGTGTGCGCGGGGGTGGCCGCGACGCCGAAGCGGAGCGTGAGGAAGGCGTTGGTGAAGAAGGCGGCGCCGTAGTCGACGCCGGCGGTCACCGCGACCTGCCCGAGGAAGTTGAACCAGCCGGTGAACCAGCTCCAGGCCGGGCCGCGGGTGCGGGTCAGCTTGGCGGACCAGTAGTAGAGCCCGCCGGCCGTCGGGTAGCTGGAACAGATCTCCGCCATCGCGAGGCCGACGCAGAGCGTGAGCAGGCCGACCACCGGCCAGCCCCAGATGATCATCGCGGGGCCGCCGGTGTTCATCCCCGTCCCGTACAGGGTCAGGCAGCCGGAGAGGATCGAGACGATGGAGAAGGAGACAGCGAAGTTGGAGAAGCCCGACATCGAGCGGGCCAGCTCCTGGGTGTAGCCCAGCTCGCGGAGGCGTTGTTCGTCGTCGGAAACGGTGGCGCCGGAAACGGGGGAGGCTGTCGGCGGAAACACGTCGGGGGCAGGGTGTTCGGGTGAGCGTGCGTCGGTCATGGGGGCACCCCTGGGGGTTGAGGGTGTGCCGGGAAGCGCGCGGTCACGGCGGCGTGGCGCGGTCGCCCCGGCGGGTTCGACGGTCGGACGGCTCTTTCAATGGTCTGGAATCAGGCCATTGGGGTGGGTGAGCAGCATCGTTCCGGCTGGACCGGGGCCGCGTCAAGGGCAGGAAGGGAACGAGTGCGGGAAACGCGTTCGTAGGTACGATTCCGGCGTGGACGCGGACGAAACACGTGAGCGGGCGCGGCTCGACTGGCAGGCCGGGGCGATCTTCCGCCCGGTCAGGACCGGCAACGCCTTCGAGGAGACCGTCGAGCGGCTGCTCCAGGCCATCAAGCTCGGCGTCTTCGGCCTCGGCGACCGCCGGCCCGCCGATCGCGACCTCGCC
>NZ_JBFBDY010001202.1:0-1349 GCF_040683475.1 Kitasatospora sp. NPDC093558
CCTGAGACCACCGGCAGCACCGTGCTGCCGCCGCGCACCGCGTGGCTCGTCGTGGTCGTCGTCTTCCTCGCCGATGTCATGGACCTCATCGACGCGAGCATCGCCAACCTCGCCGGCCCCTCGATCCGGGCCGACCTCGGCGGCAGCGGGTCGACCGTCCAGTGGGTGCTCAGCGCCTACACCGCCGCCTTCGCCCTCGGCCTCGTCACGTCGGGACGGCTCGGTGACCTGCTGGGCCGCCGACGGCTGTTCCTGACCGGCCTCACCGGCTTCACCCTGGCGTCACTGGCCTGCGGCCTGGCCCCGAACACGGCCTTCCTGATCACCGCGCGCACGTTCCAGGGCCTGTGCGGATCGGTCATGATCCCGCAGGGCATGGCCCTGGTGAAGATCGCCTTCCCGCCCCACCAACTGCGCAAGGCCCTGCTGCCGATCGGCCCCCTCATGGGCCTGGCCACCGTCGCCGGCCCCATCCTCGCCGGGTGGCTGCTCCACCTGAACCTCTTCGGCAGCGAGTGGCGCCCGATCTTCCTGATCAACATCCCCTTCGGCGTCGTCGCCCTCGCGATCGCCTGGCGCGTTCTGCCGGTACACGGCGGCGAGGACCGCTCCGCCCGCCTCGACCCGGCCGGGGTCGGCCTGCTCACCGCGGCCTCCGCCCTGCTGATCGTCCCGCTCATCCAGGGCCGCGAACGGGGCTGGCCCGCCTGGAGCTACGCCATGATGGCGGGCGCCGCACTCCTCTTCGCCCTGTTCGTACGCTTCGAGCGGCGCAGCGCGCACCCCGTCATCACGCCGTCGCTGTTCCGCAAGCGCGGCTTCGTCGTCGGGCTGATGGTCTCCGGCGGCTTCTACGCCGCGCTGAGCGGGTTCGTCCTGGCCATCAACCTGCTCCTGCAGCAGGGCTTGGGCTGGTCGCCGCTCCGCACGGGCCTCACGCTGATTCCGTGGGCCCTCGGGACGGCCTTCGCGGTCCTGCTCGCGGGCCGGTCGCTGGCCGAACGCCTCGGACGGGCCGGCCTGCTCCTGGGCCTGTCGATCGCGGTCGTCGGTCTGCTGGCCCTGTGGTGGTCCATCGCCCACTGGGGCGCCGACCTCTCCGTCCTGAAGCCGGCGCCCGCGCTCCTGCTCATCGGATTCGGCTCCGGCCTGGTCTTCGTCCCACTGGTCGACTACATCCTCGGCGACGCCACGACGGAGGAGGTCGGCACCGGCGCGGGCACGCTCAACGCCGTCCAGCAGTTCGCCGGCGCGATCGGCGTGGCCGCCCTCGGCACGGTCTTCTTCGCCCGCGCCGGCCATGGCTCGCCGCACTCCTGCCTCGCCGCCGCCGAACTGGTCTTCGTCAT
>NZ_JBFBDY010001203.1:0-1348 GCF_040683475.1 Kitasatospora sp. NPDC093558
GGGCCTTGCCGGTCGCGGCGGCACTGGCGGCGGCACTGGTGGCCGCCGCGGTGGCGGCCGTGGTGGCCGCGGTGTCGCTGGAGCTGTTGTCCGGCCCGCAGGCGGAGGTGGCGAGGAGCGTCAGCGTCAGCGCGGACGCCCCGAGGGCGGCTCGCGCGGTGCGCTGGGTACGGCGTATCGATGACATGGACGTTCGTTCCCCCGTGGATGTCGGCCCGGCGTCGTAGCGGCGCCCGCCGGGTCTTGCGCAGAGGAGTATGTCATCAACCGTCAGACCCTCGCACATTCGGTCGAACTGGTGGATACGGGCCACCTCGCGGCTCTTGGTGGAGTGGCGTCGTTCGGGAACGGTGGGTCTGAGCTCGGTCGGTCTTCTTGCCGGGGCCGGCGGGTTTTCGTGGCCGGCGCAGGGTTCAGGCGAGGGCCGGCGCGGGGTTCGGGCGAGGCCCGCGGGGTTCAGGCGAGGCCGGTGACGGCGTCGCCGACGTAGCTGGTGCCGAGGACGGCCAGGACCGTGGTCGTGATCGCGGCGTGGTGGGCGGCCGTCCAGGCCTTCCACTCGTCGAGCGTCCGGGCGGAGCCGTCCCCGCGCAGCAGGCGCGCCGCGAGCGGCAGCAGCGCGCACAGCGAGCCGAGGAACACCATGAGGGCGGCGGCCACGGCCTTGCCCGCGCCGTTCGCCGTGCTCGCGGCGATGGACGCGGCACCGCCGACGGCCAGGACGAGGTTCTTCGGGCTCGCGGCGACGAGCGACGCCCCGAGCGCCGCCGACCGCGGCGCGGTGTACCGGTGCACCGAGCGCATCCAGCCCGGTGGCGCGGTGACGTGGCCCTCGCGTGGCCGGTCCCGCCACTGCATGAGCGCCAGCAGCACGAGCAGCACGCCCAGCGTGAGCTTGAGCCACCACGACCAGGTCGGCTCGCCGCCCTCGGAGCCCAGCCGGCTCCCGCCGGCCACGACGATCGCCGCGATCGCGCCCAGGGTGGCCGTCCAGCCCGCTGTGAGGGCGAGCGCGTTGGCGCGCCCGCGCGGGGTGGCCGGCAGCAGGATCACCGCGATCAGCGGCTGCGGGCTGATCGCGATGCCCGCGGCCGACACCAGCATCGCACCGACTGCCTCACCCATCCCCGCTCCCGCTCTGGACGACGGGGGGCTCCTGCGTCCCCTACGTCCATGGTCCGCCCCCGGCGGCGGGTGGGCACGGGCTCGCCCCAACGCCGCCACCGGGCAGGAAACGGCCGGGGGGCGTGGCGAGCGCGGGTCCCCGCGCCCCCCCCGGGGGGTGGGGGCGAGGGCCGGGTGAGTCGGGGGCGGCAACGAAGTCGCCCACGTGGCGAGCGGGGGACGG
>NZ_JBFBDY010001204.1:0-1344 GCF_040683475.1 Kitasatospora sp. NPDC093558
GCCCCCGGCGCAGCCGGGGACGCTGGCCCCGTAGGTGGCATCGGCCGATGCCATCCCGGTGCTGAGGCTCAGGCCGGCGGTGACGACGGCGGCGATGGCGCCGAGGCGGACGGCGGTGCGCTTCCTGATCATCGGTGTCTCCTCGTGTTCGGTGGCTCGCTCTGGAAGTCGAGATCACTCTTCGAGGACCGGGGGCGTCGACGGGATCGCCGTCGTGTGCCGCCCGTTCCCAACTCAAGGGAACCGGTGACGGGCCCGCCCTTCGAGTGATTCGATCAGGTTCGAACACTCATGACGCCGGCCGGACGAGCGGCCGGCGGGTCACCTCGGGGGGTGCCGTGCTGTACCTCGACATGGACCGCGCCGTCCTCGCGAACACCCGCTTCGCGATCTCGCCGCTCACCGCCGTGACCGGCGCGCTCGGGCTCCTGCGCGACGACGCGCAGCCGGGCGGCGCGGGTTGGCGGGGCAGGGTCCGGGACGCGGTCCGCGACCGGCGGCTCGTTCTGCTGGGCACGCTGTTCGGCGGCTCGTGGGACTACGTACCGGACTTCCTGACACCGCAGCCGCAGGCCCCGGAGGCCACGGTGCAGGAGGAGCTCCACGCGGTCGCCGGCACCGGTTGCGACCGGCTGCGCTGGGAACTGGAGCTGATGGCCCGAGGGGTCGGCGAGGAGAACCTGGCGGGCCGGGTGATGCCCGTGGTCCTCCGCGAGGCCCTGGAGCGCGGCGAACGGGACTTCGCCGAGCGTGTGGCGGCGGAAATGCACCGGCTGTGGGAGTCGGCCCTCGCCCCGCACTGGCCGGCCCTGCGCACCCGCCTGGAGACGGACATCGGCCACCGGGCGCAGACCATCGCCCGCCACGGCCTGGCCGGCATGCTGGCCACCCTGCACCCCCGGGTGCTCTGGAACGACGACCAGCTGAGCCTGGTCAGCCGCTTCCAGGGCCGGATCCCCGGCAGCACCGGCCTGGTCCTGACCCCCTCGGTGTTCACCACCGGCCTGCGCATGGTCATCGACTCGGTGCCCTCGCCCGCCAAGCGGGAGCCCATGTTCGCCTATCCCTCCCAGCTCGCGGCGGCCACCACCTCCGGCCCGACGGTCCACGCCCTGCTCGGCGTGACCCGGGCCCGCCTGCTGTCCGACCTCCACACCGCCCGCACCACCGCGGAACTGAGCGAACGGCACTTCCTCGCCACCAGCACCGTCTCCTACCACCTCGGCATCCTGCACCGCACCGGGCTGATCACCCGCACCCGCACCGGACAGCACGTCCTGTACGAGCAGACCTCCCGCGCCACCGACCTGCTGGCGGGCCCCCGCCACCGCTGACGGCGCTTAC
>NZ_JBFBDY010001205.1:0-1342 GCF_040683475.1 Kitasatospora sp. NPDC093558
GGGGCGTCGGGTGCCCCGGCCAGGCCCCCGGGCGGGATGCGCGCGGCCAGCCAGAGGATCTCCGCCAGTTCGGTCGGGGTGAGGCCGGTGCCGGCGGTCCCCAGGGCTGCCCGCAGTCGGTCGATCATCCGAGCCCGGGCTCCGGCTCCTCCAGCGGGCGCAGCACCGCACCGAGCAGCCCCTCGCGGCCCAGCTCCACGCCGCCGAGCCGCAGGTGGACGGCGTTGAGCAGCTGGTCGGTGGCCAGGGCGCCGCGGTCGTGGTCGCGCCGGTGCAGGAAGGCCTCGATCAGGTCCTCCCCGGCCCGCAGCCCGTCCTCGCCCAGGTGGGCCCGCACGATCTCGCGCAGCCGCGCCTCGTCCGGCTCGGGCAGGTCGAGTCGCACGCAGCGGCGCAGGAACGCCGGCGGGAAGTCGCGTTCGCCGTTGCTGGTCAGGACGGTGACCGGGAACTCCTGGCAGCCGATCAGGCCGTGGTGCACCAGGTGGCGCTCCCGGGTGCCGGTCAGCATCACCCGCACGTCCGGGTGGTCGTCGGGCAGCCGGCTCAGCTCGGGGATCTCGAACTCGCCCTCCTCGAAGACCACCAGCAGGTCGTTGGGCAGGTCCAGGTCGCCCTTGTCCAGCTCGTCGACCAGCAGCACCCGCGGCCGGCCGGGGCGCCCGGTGGCGAGCGCGGTTCCGAGCGGGCCGAGCCGCAGGTAGCTGCCCATGTCCGGCTCCGGGGCCGCCAGTTCGCGGGAGCGGCCGGTGTCGCGCAGCCGCCCGACGGCGTCGTAGCGGTAGAGGCCGTCCTGCAGGGTGGTGCGGCTGTTCACCGGCCAGCGCAGCACCGGGCCGAGCCCGAGCTCGCGGGCCACCGAGGCCGCCAGCGAGGACTTGCCGGTGCCGGGACGGCCGGTGACCAGCAGCGGACGGCGCAGGTGCAGCGCGGCGTTGACCACGTCGGCCTCCTGCGGGCCGATCCGGTAGGCCGGGGCGGTCCGGGGGCCGGGCAGCGCGCCGAAGCGGCGCCACGGCGGGGCGGCGGGCAGCGGCAGGTCGCGCACGACCGCGTCGTCGCCCCGGTAGATCCGCCAGCCGTCCCCGGCCTCGTCCGGCACCGCGGTGCTGCGCTCCGGTCCCGCTGCTTCGCTCATCGCCGCTCTCTCCTCGTCCGTGTCTCGCCCGCGCCGTCTCCCCAGCCCGCCGGGTCAGTCCCGCGGGTCGCCCAGCCCGAGGGTCTCCGGATGCCCGTCTGGAGGATCCCAGACGAGCGCCAGATTGCGGTGCAGGCCGTCCGGGGATTCCGTCAGGCGCGCCTCGTACACCAGCCGCGGGAGTTGGTGCGGCGCCGCGCCCCG
>NZ_JBFBDY010001206.1:0-1340 GCF_040683475.1 Kitasatospora sp. NPDC093558
GGCCGCTGTACCAGGTCAGGCGCTCGTCGGACCAGGCGCTCCGGGACGTCGGCGTGCTGGGCACCGGCGGCTACGCCGACGCGGCTTCGCAGGACGCCTTCTGCGCCGGCACCACCTGCGTGATCACCGTGATCTACGACCAGACCGGTCGGAACAACCACCTCACCCAGGCGCCTGGCGGCGGGGCCGCGTCCGGGCCGGACAACCTCGCGGACGCGACCGCGGCGCCCACCACGCTGAACGGTCACAAGGCCTACGGCGTGTACGTGGCGCCGGGCACCGGCTACCGCAACAACCACACCTCGGGCATCGCGACCGGCGACCAGCCCGAGGGGATGTACGCGATCCTGGACGGCACGCACTACAACGGCGGTTGCTGCTTCGACTACGGCAACGCCGAGACGAGCAACAACGACACCGGCAACGGTCACATGGAGGCCATCTACTTCGGCAACATCAAGGTCTGGGGCTACGGCACCGGCCCTGGCCCCTGGGTGATGGCCGACCTGGAGAACGGCCTGTTCTCCGGAGCCAACGCGGGCTACAACGCCAACGACCCGACGGTGAACCGCCGCTACCTGACGGCCATGGTCAAGGGCGCGCCGAACCAGTGGGCGATCCGCGCCGGCGACGCCCAGTCCGGCGGCCTGTCGACGTTCTACTCCGGACCGCGCCCGAACGTGTCGGGCTACAACCCGATGCACAAGGAGGGCGCGATCATCCTCGGCATCGGCGGGGACAACAGCAAGGGCGCCCAAGGCACTTTCTACGAGGGCGTGATGACCTCCGGCTACCCGTCGGAGGCTACCGAGAACGCCGTCCAGGCCGACATCGTCGCCGCCGGTTACGCCAACTCCGCCGCCACCACGGGGGCGTTGCGCGGCACCGGCTCGGGCAAGTGCCTGGACGTCCCCAACGCCTCCGCCACCGCCGGGACGCAGGCGCAGATCTACACCTGCTGGGGCGGAGCGAACCAGACCTGGACGCGCACCGCCGACGGGCAGCTCACGGTGAACGTCTCCGGCACGACGCTGTGCCTGGACGCGTACAGCGGCGCGACGGCCGACGGCACCAAGGTCGTGACCTGGCCCTGCAACGGCGGCGCGAACCAGCAATGGCGCTTCAACGCGGACGGCACCGTCACCGGCGTCCCGTCCGGCCGGTGCCTGGACGTCGCCGGGGCGGCCGTCGCCGACTCGACGCCCGTCCAGCTGTGGACCTGCTGGGGCGGCGACAACCAGAAGTGGACCCTCTGAGAGCAGCCTCCCCGGCCGGGGGCGGGGTCGGCGCTCCCCGGGTGGGCCTCGGGGCGGGGGGCAACGGCGGGGGGTCGGCGAGGG
>NZ_JBFBDY010001207.1:0-1339 GCF_040683475.1 Kitasatospora sp. NPDC093558
CTGGACCAGGCCGCTGTCGGCCGGCAGGACGGGCAGGCCGGCGCCCGGGGGCGGGGCCTGGGCGCCGACCTGGTAGTCGGTGGGGGCCGCGGCGAGCTGGGTGAGCACGTGGGCGTTGTCGGCGGGGTCGGCGAAGGTGAACACCGACAGGTTGAACTGGTTGTTGTGCTCGTCCTTGTAGAGGGCGACCTGGTGGTTCAGGCAGCCGTGGCCCTGCTTCACCAGCGCGGTCAGGCGCGCTCCGACGGAGTCCGGGCTCGTGCAGGTGGGCAGTGTCCTGGAGGCGATGCGGGTGTAGACGATGCCGCCGGCCTTCACCTGCGCCGGGTACGCGTCCTCCAGCGCGATGGGCGCCAGGGCGCCCGCGGCCGGGGCCGGCCCGGACGGCACCGGGGACGCCGGCGCGGACACCGATCCGGACGCCGCGGGGGCCGCGGAAGAGGCGGAGCGCGCGGGGGCGGGCTTCGCGGCCGGGGCGCCGTCGTCGGGGAGTGGCTGGAGGACCCGCATCACCACGAAGGTGATCGCCGCCGCCCCCGCCGCGTACGCCAGGTTGCGCGGCCAGACCCTGGGCTGCTCGCCGTCACGTCTGTCACTGCTACTGCTGCTGTTCACAGGCGAACGCTAGTGGCCACGCGCCCCCCGACTGAAATCTGCGCAGGTCACGGCTTGATCACCGTCGCCTTGTCGGCCTGCGCCGCGCGCTGAAGCGGGCGCCGCACCGCCCACGGCAGGACGAACCACAGGCCGGCGAAGACCAGCGCCACCACGGCGGTGATGGCCAGTGCCAGGGCCGTGCCGAGCACGACGTCCAGGACCAGCAGCACCGCCCCGCTCAGCGCCGAGGCCAGCAGCACCAGGCCGAGCTGGGCGAAG
This sequence comes from Kitasatospora sp. NPDC093558, assembly GCF_040683475.1. Taxonomy (NCBI): domain Bacteria; kingdom Bacillati; phylum Actinomycetota; class Actinomycetes; order Kitasatosporales; family Streptomycetaceae; genus Kitasatospora; species Kitasatospora sp. NPDC093558. The sequence goes on from NZ_JBFBDY010001207.1 coordinate 877, forward strand.
CGCACCGAGACCCTGACGATCCGTTCCTTGCCCGGGTGGCGGAACAGCCCGCGGTGCAGCGCCACCGGCGTCGCGAACACCGCCGAGGCCAGGACCGCCAGCAGCAGCGTGGTGACGTACACGTCCTGCTCCGGGTCGCCGAGCGCGGCGAACCGCGGGGTGAAGGCCACCCCGAGCAGGAACGCGAACACGATCTGCACACCGGTCTGCAGCACCCGCAGCTCCTGCAGCAGCTCGATCAGCCGCCGGTCCGCCCGCGCCGCCGGGCTCTCCGCGGGGAAGGGCGGCACGGGGGAGGGGGGAAGGGAGGACGGCGGGGGCGCTTCGCTGCTCATGCGTCACATTGTGGGCCGCGCACCGGCGTCCGGCGTGTGCGCGCCCGCCTCCAGGCGCTCCTGCCAGGCGGTCAGCAGCCCCTCCAGCGCGGCGGCCTCCTGGGGTGCCAGCAGGCCGAGCAGGCGGT
>NZ_JBFBDY010001208.1:0-1333 GCF_040683475.1 Kitasatospora sp. NPDC093558
CACGGTCCTGCTCCCCGGCGCCGGCCTGCTGGACCTCGCGCTGCGCGCCGCCGCCGAGGTCGGCTGCGAGCAGGTGGAGGAACTGACCCTGGCCGCACCGCTGGTGCTGCCCGAGGACGGCGCACTCCAGCTCCAGCTCCGCGTCGGCACACCGGACGCCACCGGCCGCAGGGAGCTCACGATCCACTCCCGGCCGGACGGGGATCCGGACGCCGAGTGGGTCCGGCACGCGGCCGGTTCGCTGACCGCCACCGCAGCCGTCAGCCGTCGAGGCGGAAGGCCTGGACGTCTGGCCGCCGGCCGACGCCGAGCCGCTCACCGTCGAGGGCGCCTACGAGCGGATGGCCGAGGCCGGGTTCGGCTACGGCCCGGTGTTCCAAGGCCTGCGCGCAGCGTGGCGGCGCGGCGACGAGCTGTTCGCCGAGGTCGCACTGCCGGAGAGCGTCGAGGCCGATGGCTTCGGCGTGCACCCGGCGCTGCTCGACGCCGCGATGCACGCCGCGATCCTGGCCGGCGGCGGCGAGCGGGAGACGATGATCCCGTTCGCGTGGACCGGGGTGACCCTGTCCGCCGTCGGCGCCTCGGTGGTGCGGGTGCGCCTGGTCCGGCTGGACGGCGGCGCGCTGCGGCTCGACCTCGCCGACCCGGCGGGCGGCCCGGTGCTGACGGTGGCCTCCGTGAAGGGCCGGGCGGTGTCGGCGGAGCAGTTGGGTTCGGCCGACCCGCTGTACGCGGTCGAGTGGTCGGAGCTGTCGGCCGCTGCGGGCGCGGATTGGACGGCCTGGGAGGCTCTGCCCGCCGAGGGCCCGGCCCCCGAGACCGTCGTCCTGGACTGCGATGCCTTCGCGACTGCCGCGGACGTCCCGGACGCCGTCCGCGTGAACGTCCACGCCGTGCTGGAGGTCCTCCAGGCGTGGCTGGCGGAGGAGCGGTTCGCGGGGTCGCGTCTGGTGGTGGTGACGCGGGGTGCGGTGGCGGTGCGTGCGGGTGAGCCGGTGGAGTTGGCGCAGGCTCCGGTGTGGGGTCTGGTGCGGGCGGCGCAGGCGGAGAACCCGGGCCGGTTCGGGCTGCTGGACACGGACGGGGAGATCCTCGTCACCGCCGAGCCGGAGTCGGCGGTGCGCGCCGATGCCGTGTACGTCCCGAGGCTGACCCGGCTCCCGCAGCCGGAGCGTCCGGTGCCGGTCGGCGCGGACGATACCGTGCTGATCACCGGTGGTACGGGCGGTCTGGGGGCCGTCGTGGCCCGCTACCTGGTCGCGGAGCGTGGTGTGCGCAGCCTGGTGTTGACGAGCCGTCGCGGCCTGGAGGCGCCGGGCGCGCGGGAGTTGGT
>NZ_JBFBDY010001209.1:0-1337 GCF_040683475.1 Kitasatospora sp. NPDC093558
TAAGCCTCTCGGGGCCCACGTCCCTCTTCGCTACTGGCGGGTGGTCGTGGTGGAAGGGGAATTCGGCGTGCTTCCCCCGGTCCAGGCCGGAGAGGTCGGCGCCGTCCGGGTAGCGGTGGAACGGGGTGTCCAGGTAGGTGCCGGTGTTGGCGACCATCTCGATCCGCCCGATCTGGAACTCGGTGCCGGGCGTGTAGCGGGGCCGGGAGTCGGCGCGGGACATGTGGTCGGATATCACCGGTCCGGGCAGGCCCGGGTAGGTGGTCATGCCGGCTTCGATCGGGTGGGAGAGGTCGACGACGGTGCGTCGGATCGGTCGGGTCATGAGGGGGGCTCCTGGTCTGTGCGGGCCGGCAGCAGCCCGTCGTACTCGGGTTTGAGCTTCCAGTCGGGGTCGGGCGGGCGGTAGCCGGGGCGGGGGCAGTGCTTGGAGTGCTCGCCGGTCACCGGGTCGTGCAGGTAGCGCGGGCAGTTCTCGAACACCGCCGTCACCCCGACCCGCAGCACGGCTTCGGCGCCGTGGTGCGGCCGCAGCGCGTCGCGGCCGGTCAGCACCTCGCAGGTGCCGTTGACGCGCAGCTTGGCGCGCAGGGCGGGGAAGAGGAACAGCAGGCCCACCCGCCGCACGGCGGCGGCGTTGCCGAGCGTGCGGTACATGCCGTTGCCGTCGTAGCTGGGGATCTCCAGCGTCCGCAGGTCCGGCACGCGGACGAAGCCGGGCAGGCCGCCCTTGTAGGAGCACTCGGGGAAGCCGTCGGGGTCGATCGTCGCGACGTACACGGCGTCGGCCCCGCGGATCCACTCGGCGTGCCCCTCCGCCAGCTCGTCCAGCACGTACTTGTGCGCCAGGTGGTCCGCCAACTCCTCGCTGCCGAAGCGGCGTTGGAGGTCGCGGCTGCCGTCGTGGTAGAACGCGTCGGGCTTCACCGCGCCGCCCCCACCGTCACCGCAGCGCCCGCATCTGCTGCCAGACCCGGGTGTAGTACGCGTTGGCCACCCGCTCGCGGGTGAGCGCGCCCATGCCGATCTCGCGCAGCACCTCGGGGGAGTGGTGGGCCAGCGGGGCGAGCACGTTCTCCAGCCACTCGGCGCCGTGGTCGGCGTCCACGTGGACGTGGATGCGCTGGTAGAGGATGACGTCGTCCGGCACGCCGAGGCGCGCGCAGCCGTCGACCATCGCCTGGAAGCGCACCGGCGCGGTGTACTCCATGAGGCCCATCGCGGCCAGCAGGCGGGGCGTCAGGTGGCGGTGGACGCCGTACATGAGCACGAGGTTGGCGTTCTCGACCACCTCCATGCCGCCGAGGCCGGAGACGTCCACACCGCTGAGTTCGAGC
>NZ_JBFBDY010001210.1:0-1336 GCF_040683475.1 Kitasatospora sp. NPDC093558
GCCATCACCCTCGCCACCCGGCGCTCCCTCGGCGGCGCGGACCACATCGTCGAGGCCATGACCGGCACCGGCTGGCAGGGCGCCCGCCTGGAGCTCCTGGCGCAGCTGCGCGCCGAACTCCCCGGCGCGTTCTGGCCGGACCAGTACGGCAACCCCGACAACCCGGCCGGCTACCGCGCCCTGGCCGCCGAACTGCTCGACGACCTGGGCGAGTTCGACGTGCTGGTCGGCTCTGTCGGCAGCGGCGGCTCGCTCTGCGGCACCGCGCGGCAGTTACGGACCACGCTGCCGGAGCTGCGGGTCATCGGGGTGGACTCCGTCGGCAGCGTCCTGTTCGGGCAGCCCGACCGGCCCGGCCGCAAGCAGAGCGGCCTCGGCAACAGCCTCATGCCGGGCAACCTCGACCGCCGGCTGATCGACGAAGTGCACTGGCTCAACGACCTGGAGGCCTTCACCGCGACCCGCGACCTCGCCCGCGAACAGCAGATCTTCGCGGGGAACACCTCCGGGTCCGTCTACCGGCTGCTGCGCCACCTGGCGGCGGACGCGGCCCCGGGGACGAGGATCGTCGGCATCCTCCCCGACCGCGGCGACCGGTACACCCGCACCATCTACGACGACGGCTACTGGACCGAGAACCGGATCGACCAGCAGGCCACCGTCGACGCGCCGGTCACGATCACCCCGGACCGGATCGCCGAGAGCTGGTCCCGCGCCGAGGAGATCGAACGCTCCGCGGACCGCCAGCGCCTGCTCTTCGTCGAGTCGAACACCACCGGCACCGGCATGCTCGCCCTGCGCCTCACCCGCGACCTCGGGCTCACGCCGGTCCTGCTCACCAACTCCCCCGAGCGCTACCCCGACGTGGCCGGCACCGGCTGCGAGGTGGTCACCTGCGACACCAACTCCGCGGCGGCGCTGCGCGAGACCGTCCGCGCCCACTGGCGCCGGGAGGAGATCGCCGGGGTCGCCACCACGAGCGACTTCTACCTCCCGGCGGTGGCCGGACTCACCACCCTCCTGGGCCTTCCCGGGAACTCGGTCGAGAGCATGACCGCGTGCCGCGACAAGGCGGTCACCAGGGCCCGCCTGGCCGAAGCAGGCGTCCGGCAGCCGCGGTTCGCGATCCTGGCCGACCCGGCGCAGGTGCCGGCGGCGGTGGCCGGGATCGGCCTGCCCTGCGTGGTCAAGCCGGCCGACGACAGCGGCTCCAACAACGTGCTGCTCTGCACGACCGCCGAGCAGGCCGTCGCCCAGAGCCGGGTGATCCTCGCCGAGACGGTCAACGTCCGCGGGCAGGCCACCGCGGGCACGGTGCTCGTCGAGGAGTACCTGG
>NZ_JBFBDY010001211.1:0-1334 GCF_040683475.1 Kitasatospora sp. NPDC093558
GTCGAGGCGGCGGTGCTGCTGGGCGACCGCCCACCGGGCGTGGACGAGCCGGACGGCGACTTCCCGGCGCCGGCCCAGCATCAGACGAGCCGGCATCAGACGAGCCCGCACCAGACGGATCAGGGGTGACGCCATGTCCGTGGCACTGTTCTTCCCGGGGCTCATCCCCACCAGGTACGACGCCGTCGCCGAGTTCGTGACGCGCGACGAGCGGGCACGGCGGTACTTCGCGCAGGCCGACGAGGTGCTGGGCTACCGGCTCATCGAGGCCTACCGGGACGCGGCGATCTACGACTGGGAGGTCTACGAGGCCGGGTTCATGGCCATCACGCTGGCGCTGGCCGAGTGGGCCGAGCGGGAGTACGGGGTGACGCCGTCGGTCTGCGGCGGGCAGAGCTTCGGGGCGTTCATGGCCGCCGTCCGGGCCGGGGTGCTGGACTACCCCGACAGCCTGGAGCTGGTCCGGCGCAGCGTGGTCGTGGAGCGCGACTACTTCGAGAACCTGGCCGAGCCGCTCGGCTGCCACTTCTTCTACCGGTTGCCCTACGAGACGGTGGAGCGGCTGCTGGCGGAGTCCCGGGCCGAGGACGGCTGGCTGGAGCTCTCGGTGGTGCTGGACGAGGCCGTGCACGCCGTCTCCGGTCCGCTGCCGGCGCTGGCGCGCTTCGAGCAACGGGTGCGGGAGGAGGGCGGTTTCCCCTTCTACACGATGAACCGGGCCGAACACTGTTCGGCCGTGGCGCCGCTGCGGGCGCGGCTGCTGGAGGAGGTCTACGGCACGGTGCCGTGGCACGAGGCGCGGATCCCGCTGGTGTCGGACGTGGACGGGCGGCTGCTGACCGATCCGGAGGAGATCAAGCACGACCTGCTCGACGGCTGGACCACACCGGTGCACTGGCGCACGGTGGTCGACGGCCTGCGGGCGGGCGGTACCGAGGAGGTGTGGATCCCCGGGCCCCGGAACATGTTCGCGCGGATCACCAACACCTCGTTCCGGACCAAGGTCATCTCTCCCAAGCTCGCCCTCGGCACCCTGCGCGGCAACCGCACCACGGTGGCGGCTCCGTGAGCGTTGACACCGATGGGGTGGCCGAGCGGATCGGCCGGAGCGTCCGCTCGGCCGTGGCCCTGGCGGGGGCCTCAGCCGAACTGCTCGACTTCCTGCTGCCGTTGTGGGCCGGTTCCGCGCTCGGGGCCGGCCCGGCGGCGGTCGGTGCGCTGATCGCCGTGGAGGCGGCACTGTCGCTGCTGGTCCGCCCGCTGGCGGGCGAACTGGCGGACCGGCTGGACCCGCGGCGGGTGGCTGCTGCGGGTGCCGGACTGTACGCGGTGTC
>NZ_JBFBDY010001212.1:0-1333 GCF_040683475.1 Kitasatospora sp. NPDC093558
GGCCCCCCGGGCCTGACGCTGGCCGCCGTGGCGCGGGAGGTGGGTCTGGTGCCCGGCACGCTCGTACAGCGGTTCGGCTCGAAGCGGGGGCTCCTCCTCGCGCTCGCGCAGCAGTCGGCGAAGGACGCCGCCGAGCTGCCCGCCCGGGTGCGGGAGCGCCACGGGTCGGCGCTCGCGGCGCTGACGGCCCTGCTGGTGGAGTCGACGGCGTCGATGGCCGCGCCCGAGACCTTCGCCAACCACCTGGCGTTCCTGTGCCTGGACCTCGCCGACCCGGAGCTCCACGAGCACGCCCGCGCCGTCCACCTCGCCCAGCGCCGGGCCGTCGAGGCCCTGCTGGCGGAGGCGGCCGGGGCGGGCGAGCTCAGGGCCGGGACAGACGTCTGCGCCCTCGCCGGTTCCGTGCAGGCGATCGCCGCCGGCGCGGGCCTGAACTGGGCGCTCGACCGCGAGGGGACGCTCCCTCAGCGGCTCCGCCGGGAGATCGACGCGCTCCTGGACCCGTACACCGCACTCCCCCGCCACCCGCAAGCCCCGGAGGAATCATGACGATCGACAGCCGGCCACTGGCCGGACGCGTGGCCCTGGTCGCCGGCGGCACCCGGGGCGGGGGCCGGGGCATCGCCGTCGAACTGGGCGGCGCCGGCGCGACGGTGTACGTCACCGGCCGCAGCACGACGGGCACCCGCTCGGACCTGGACCGCCCGGAGACCATCGAGGAGACAGCCGAACGCATCACCGCGGCGGGCGGCCTGGGCATCCCCGTCCGCACCGACCACAGCAGTGCGGACGAGGTCCGGGCCCTGGTCGACCGGATCACGGCCGAGCAGGACGGGCGGCTCGACGTCCTGGTCAACTCCGTCTGGGGCGGCGATCCGCTCGTCGACTGGGAACACCCGCTGTGGGAGCAGGACTTGGAGACGGGGCTGCGGCTGCTGCGCCAGGCGGTGGAGACCCACGTGATCACCAGCCGGTTCGCGCTCCCGCTGATGGTCGCGCGCAGGAGCGGCCTCGTCGTCGAGGTCACGGACGGCAACACCGCCCGCTTCCGCGGCTCGTTCTTCTACGACCTCGCCAAGTCCGCGGTGATCCGCCTCGCCGTCGCCCAGGCCGCCGAGCTCAAGCCGCACGGCGTCGCGGCCGTGGCCCTCACCCCGGGATTCCTGCGTTCGGAGGCCGTGCTGGAGCACTTCGGCGTCACCGAGGCCACCTGGCGCGACGGCGTGGCGGCGGACCCGCACTTCGCCCACTCCGAGACCCCGGCCTACCTGGGCCGGGCGGTGGCGGCGCTCGCCGGAGACCCCGACGTCATCGCCAAGACCGGTCGGGCGCT
>NZ_JBFBDY010001213.1:0-1332 GCF_040683475.1 Kitasatospora sp. NPDC093558
TGCCCACCCCGGTGCTCGCCTTCGCGATCCGCCACCTGGGCGCCGCCGCCGGCGTCACCGTCACCGCGAGCCACAACCCGCCGCAGGACAACGGCTACAAGGTCTACCTGGGCGACGGCTCGCAGATCGTCCCGCCGGCCGACGCCGGCATCGCCGCCGAGATCGACGCGATCGGCTCGCTGGACGACGTCCCGCGCGCCGAGGACGGCTGGGAGGTGCTCGGCGAGGACGTCGTCGAGGCGTACCTGGCTCGCGCCGCGTCGATCGTCGACGAGCACAGCCCGCGCGAGCTCGACGTCGTCTACACCCCGATGCACGGCGTCGGCCGCGACACCCTGCTCGCCGCCTTCCGCAAGGCCGGCTTCAGCGCGCCCACCGTGGTCGCCGAGCAGGCCGAGCCCGACCCGGACTTCCCGACCGTGGCCTTCCCCAACCCGGAGGAGCCGGGGGCGATGGACCTCGCCTTCCGCACCGCCGCCGAGGCCGGCCCGGACATCGTCATCGCCAACGACCCGGACGCCGACCGCTGCGCGGTGGCCGTCCCGGTCAACGGCAACGCGGCCGGCAGCGGCAACGGCACCTCCGGCTGGCGGATGCTGCGCGGCGACGAGGTCGGCGCGCTGCTCGGCTCGGCCCTGGTCGCCAAGAAGGCCGAAGGCACCTTCGCCACCACGATCGTCTCCGCCACCCTGCTCGGCCGGATCGCCGAGGCGGCCGGCCTCGGGTACACCGAGACGCTCACCGGCTTCAAGTGGCTCTCCCGCGCCGAGGGCCTGCGCTACGGCTACGAGGAGGCGCTCGGCTACTGCGTCGACCCCGAGGGCGTCCGCGACAAGGACGGCATCACCGCCGCCCTGCTGGTCGCCGAGCTGGCCGCGACCCTCAAGAAGTCCGGCCGCACGCTGAGCGACCTGCTGGACGACCTGGCGCTGGAGCACGGCCTGCACGCCACCGACCAGCTCTCCGTCCGCGTGCAGGACCTGTCGCTGATCGGCGCCGCGATGACCCGCCTGCGCGAGCAGCCGCCGACCGTCCTTGCCGGGCTGAACGTCACCCGGGCCGACGACCTCACCGCCGGCTCCGCCGAACTGCCGCCGACCGACGGGCTGCGCTACTACCTGGCCGGCGAGGCCGTCCGCTCCGCGCGGATCGTCGTCCGGCCGTCGGGCACCGAGCCCAAGCTGAAGTGCTACCTGGAGGTCGTCCTCCCGGTCGCCTCCGCCGCCGACCTGGCCGCCGCCCGGGTGCGGGCCGGCGAGCTGCTCGACGCCGTCAAGCGCGACCTGGCCGTGGCCGCGGGCATCTGACCGCCGGCCCGGAACGGAAGGGGCC
>NZ_JBFBDY010001214.1:0-1332 GCF_040683475.1 Kitasatospora sp. NPDC093558
CCGGTCTCCTCCCGCTGCTGGCGGCGCAGCGCGGCCGCCGCCCGATCACGCTGACTGTCCGTCAAGCGATCGGCCCGGGAGAGGAGTTCGGCGTTGGTGCGCAGCGCGGTGAGCGGGGTGCGCAGTTCGTGGGAGGCGTCGGCGACGAGGCGGCGCTGGGCGGCGACGGACTGTTCGAGTTCGCCGAGCATGGTGTTGAAGCTGTCGGCGAGTCTGGTCAGTTCGTCCTCGCGGCGTCCGGGCGGCAGGTCGATGCGCAGGCCGGCGTCGCGGGTGGCGGCGATGCGTTCGGCGGTGCGGGTCAGGCGGGTGACGGGGGCGAGGGAGGTGCGGGCGACGGTGAGGCCGAGGAGGGCGGCGAGCAGGACTCCGCCCGCGGCGACGGCGGCCATCAGGGCGCCGGCCTGCCGTACTCCTTCCTGGACGCTGTCGGAGCGCAGTGCGACCTGGACGGCCTGGCGGGTGCCGGGGGCGGCGGCGGTCATGGGGGTGGTGAGCATGCGGGCGGGGTGGCCGCCGATGGTGAGGTCGGTGAAGAAGCCGGGGCGCTGCCGGTCGGCGACCTGGCGGGTGGCCGGGGTGACGGGCAGCAGGTAGGGCTCGTTCGGCGTTCTGGCGGGGTCGGCGGAGAGGATCTGGGCGCAGGCGGGGGCGGCGAGGTAGTTGCATTCCCCGTAGACGACCTGGGGGCCCTGGTCGCGGTGCTGCTGCTGGACGAGGGTGGCCTGCTGGGTGAGGTGCTGGTCGAGCTGGTGGTTGAGCTCGTAACGGACGACGCTGAACGCGGCGGCGCTGATCCCGAGGGCGACGACGGCGACGGCGGTGGTGCAGGCGAGGGCGAGCCGGGTGCGCAGCGGGCGTCGGCGCCGCCAGCGGGCGTGGGCGGCCTTCACGTCGTGCGGTCCGGGGTCTCGGGGCTGCCCAGGCGGTAGCCGACGCCGTGGATGGTGTGGACCAGGCGTGGTTCGCCGCCGGCCTCCAGTTTGCGGCGCAGGTAACCGACGTACACGGCGAGGGAGTTGGAGTCGGGTCCGAAGTCGGCGCCCCACACCCGTTCCATGATCACCTCGCGGGGTAGGACCTGGCCGGGGTGGCGCAGCAGGACGTCGAGGAGGGCGAATTCGGTGCGGGAGAACTCGACGGGCCGTCCGGCGCGGGTGCCGGTGCGGGTGTGCGGGTCGACTTCCAGGTCGGCGAAGCGCAGGCCGGGTTCCTCGTCGGGCACGGTGGCGCTGCGGCGCAGCAGGGCGCGCAGGCGGGCGGCGAGTTCGTCGAGGGCGAAGGGTTTGACGAGGTAGTCGTCGGCGCCGGCGTCGAGGCCGTCGACGCGTT
>NZ_JBFBDY010001215.1:0-1326 GCF_040683475.1 Kitasatospora sp. NPDC093558
GATCCTGCACCTGCTCGGGGAGGAGGTCGGCAGCACCTGCGAAGAGCTCCTCGCCTGCCGCCGCTACGCGCTTACGGGCGACCCCCGCGCGGTCGAGGGCCGCTGAGGAGGGTCGTCCGGTGGTCAGGCCGGAGTGCGTCGCGGTCCGCCGGCTGGCGGTCGAGGGCCGCCGACGAGCGTCATCCGGCGGTCAGGCCGGCGCCCAGCCGGGTGCGTCGCGGTCCTCCAGCTGCTCGCGCAGGCGGGCGAGCGTGGCAGTGAGCAGGCGCGAGACGTGCATCTGCGAGACGCCGATGCGGTCGGCGATCTCGGACTGCGTCCGGCCTTCCCAGAAGCGCAGCTTGAGCACGGTCTGCTCGCGCTCGGGGAGCCCGGCGAGCAGGGGGCGCACGGCGGTGCGGAAGTCGGCGAGCTCGATGCCCGGGTCGCAGACGCCGAGGCGGTCGAGCAGCGCGCTGCCGCTCTCGTCGGTGTCCTGGTCGCGCAGCGCGTCAAGGGAGTTGGGGCGGTAGACGCGGCCGGCGACGAGGCCCTCGGTGGCCTGCTCGACGGTGAGGTGGAGGTCCTCGGCGATCTCCTCCGGGAGCGGGAGGCGGCCGAGTCGCTGCTCCAGCCGGTCGGAGCCGCGGGCCACCGTCAGGTACAACTCCTGCATGCTGCGCGGCACGCGGACGGGCCACGAGGTGTCGCGGAAGAACCGTTTGATCTCGCCGGCGATCGTGGGGATGGCGTAGGTGACGAACTCGACGCCGCGGTGCGGGTCGTAGCCGTCGACGGCCTTGATCAGGCCGATCGTGCCGACCTGGAGGATGTCGTCCATGTCCTCCGCGCGGTGGCGGAAGCGGGCCGCGATGAAGCGGACCAGCGGCATGTTGAGCTCGATGATCGTGCCGCGGACGTAGCTGTAGGCGGACGTCTCGCGGGCCAGCCCGGCCAGGCGCGCGAACAGCGCGTCGCTGAGCTCGCGCGCCTCGGACTTGCCCATCGCCCGCAACTCGCCCTCGCTGGGGCGCGGGGGCAGCTCGGGCGGGGTGGTCCCGCGCTCGGCCTCGTACGTGGTTTCCGGAGGGGTGGGCACGTGCTTCTCCCGGTGCGGCCGGCGGTTCGCAGCCGGCCGCCGTACCTGTGTTCTACCCGGCGTACGACCCCGGATTCGCGTTTCGCCCGATTTGTGGCCCGGTGCTGCTTCCGGAGCAAGTCAGCCTCGGCGGGCGTGGTGGTCGACCGGGGAGGCCACCTCCAGCCAGACGCGCTTCCCGTCACCCTCCGGCACGCACCCCCACGCCTGTGACAGCCGGTCCACCACGCGCAGGCCGTGACCGCCCG
>NZ_JBFBDY010001216.1:0-1326 GCF_040683475.1 Kitasatospora sp. NPDC093558
CGGGCCCTCGAAGCCGAAGGTGTAGGACAGCCGGCCGGACAGGACGCTCGGGATGGTGCCGGTGACGAGGTGGCCCTCGGCGCCGTCCTGGGCGGAGCCGCCGGGGCTGTAGTCCTGGTAGCTGGCGCCGATGAAGGTGCCGGTGGGGCTGCCGCGCAGGGCGGACGGGTCGAGGCCGGCGCGTTCCATGGCCTCCCAGGCGGTCTCCAGGAGGAGCCGCTGCTGGGGGTCCATGGCGAGGGCCTCGCGCGGGGAGATGCCGAAGAAGGCGGCGTCGAACTCGCCCGCGTCGTGCAGGAATCCGCTCTCGCGGGAGGTGACGGCGCCCTCGGGCAGGTCCCAGCCGCGGTCGGCGGGGAAGGCGGAGACGGCGTCGACGCCGTCGCGCACCAGGTCCCAGAGCTCCTCCGGGGAGGCGACCCCGCCCGGCAGCCGGCAGGCCATGCCGACGACGGCGATCGGCTCCCGGTGCTGCTCGGTCACCTCACGGAGCTGCTCGCGGGTCTCGTGGAGGTCCGCGATCGCCCGCTTCAGGTAGTCGCGGAGCTTGTCTTCGTTCGACATCGGGACGTCAACCTCTCCGGGGGTCTGCCAGGAACGCGCCGTGCGGGATGGGCGAGGACGGACGCCCGGTTCGGCGGCGCGCGCGAACTCCTGACGTCGGGTCCGACCCGTCGCCCGCCCAGTCTCGCCACGGACGGCCCCGGTTTTCCCTAGACGAATGGCCCCAGGACGAGGGTCCGGCCCAAGTCTTGTGATCGGTCATGCTGTGCGAGTGGACTTGCCGATTCCTAGCGCCTGTAGATCGCCCGGAAGTCGTCGGCGGGGACCGAGTTGAGGACGCCCTCGCCGCCGAGATGCTCACGCGGTTGGAGGGCGAACGCCTCACCATCCCTCCGACCAGCACGTTCGAAGATGGCGAATGCTCCCTGATGACACGGGCGCCTGACGAATAACCCACCTATGCCATCGGGCCACAGGCGCGCGCCCCACCGGAGTGTCAGACGGAGGCGGGGTGATGCCTGTCGGCAGGTCAGGCACTTGCCGCAGCGCTTTCCGCGCAAGCCCGTTCGTGTCCGTAGTCGAGGTAGCCGGCCCACACCTCGGCGGCGTCGCCGGCCGGGCAGAGCCGGTCCAGGGCGACGAGCCGGGCGTACATCTCGTGCGGGGCTTCCCTCGCGGTGGCGGCCGCCCGACCGTCAGTGCCCCATCTTGGAGCGCCGGTGGAGCCTCCAGACCCTCCGGGTCCACGCAGAAGACCCGCATGCCGCGCTGACGCCCGCTTCTGCTCTGCACGCCGGTCGGCGTGCAGAGCAATCACGATCA
>NZ_JBFBDY010001217.1:0-1322 GCF_040683475.1 Kitasatospora sp. NPDC093558
GACCCGTCGCGGGCGTTCCAGGATCTCGGCTTCGACTCGCTGACGGCAGTGGAGCTTCGGAACCGGCTGCGGTCGGCGACCGGTCTCCAGCTCCCGGCCACGGTGGTGTTCGACTACCCGACGGCGAACGCGCTGGCCGGCTTCGTCCTGGAAGGCCTGTTCGGCGCAGCGGAGGAGGCCGAGGAACTCCCGTCGGCGCTCCCGGTGTCGTCCGACGACCCGATCGTGCTCGTCGGCATGGCCTGCCGCTACCCGGGCGGTGTCGAGTCGCCCGAGGACCTGTGGCGGCTGGTCGCCGACGGCGTGGACGCGGTGTCCGATTTCCCGACGAACCGTGGCTGGGACGTCGACTCGCTCTACAGCGAGGACCGGACCGTCCCGGGCACGTCCTACACCCGGCGCGGCGCGTTCCTGCACGACGCCGGGGAGTTCGACCCCGAGTTCTTCGGCATGAGCCCGCGCGAGGCGCTGGCGACGGACGCGCAGCAACGGCTGTTGCTGGAGACGTCCTGGGAGGCGTTCGAGCGGGCCGGCATCGACCCGGTGTCGCTGCGCGGCAGCCGGACCGGCGTCTTCGCGGGCATCATGTACACCGACTACCGCTCGCTCCTGGACGGCGAGGAGTTCGAGGGCTTCCGGGGCAACGGCAGCGCGCCCAGCGTCGCCTCCGGCCGGGTGTCCTACACCTTCGGCTTCGAGGGCCCGGCGGTGACGGTGGACACGGCGTGCTCGTCGTCGCTGGTGGCGATGCACCTGGCGGCGCAGGCGCTCCGGAGCGGTGAGTGCTCGCTGGCGTTGGCCGGCGGTGTGACGGTGATGTCGACGCCGGGGACGTTCGTGGAGTTCTCGCGGCAGGGCGGCTTGTCGGCCGACGGCCGGTGCCGTTCGTTCGCGGATGCGGCGGACGGCGTGGGCTGGGGCGAGGGCGTCGGTGTGGTGGTGTTGGAGCGGCTGTCGGACGCCCGGCGCAACGGGCACCGGGTGCTGGCGGTACTGCGTGGCAGTGCGGTGAACCAGGACGGTGCGTCCAACGGCCTGACGGCGCCGAACGGCCCGTCGCAGCAGCGGGTGATCCGGCAGGCGCTCGCGAGCGCCGGGCTGTCGTCCGGCGACGTGGACGCGGTGGAGGCGCACGGCACGGGGACGACGCTGGGTGACCCGATCGAGGCGCAGGCGCTCCTCGCGACGTACGGGCAGGACCGCTCGGAGGACCGGCCGCTGCTGCTGGGCTCGATCAAATCGAACATCGGGCATTCCCAGGCGGCGGCCGGTGTGGCCGGCGTGATCAAGATGGTGCTGGCGATGCAGCACGGAATGGTGCC
>NZ_JBFBDY010001218.1:0-1321 GCF_040683475.1 Kitasatospora sp. NPDC093558
CGCCGACCAGCCGCAACACCCTCTCGTCCTCGGCTGTGAGGCCCTTGAGCCGGTCACGGACCGTCACACCCGACGGGCCAAGGGAAACGAACGGCACGTCGATCCGCCGCAGCGGCCTCCTCTGTGACCCAGCCACGCCAACCCCCTCCCAGCCAGTGCCACCACCCTGGCACACGCCACTGACACTGGAGAACTACCGCGGCATCTTCCGCACCTCCGAGTTCACCCGCGCACTGCTCAACTCGGTCGGCATCGCCGTTATCGCCACCACCGTCGCCGTCGTGCTCGGCACGATGGCCTCCTACGCCGTCGCCCGGCTGCGCTTCCCGGGCAAGCGGCTGCTGATCGGCATGTCGCTGCTGATCGCGATGTTCCCGCCGATCTCGCTCGTCTCCCCGCTGTTCGACATCGAGCGCGCGCTGGGCCTGTTCGACACCTGGCCCGGTCTGATCATCCCCTACATGACCTTCTCCCTGCCGCTGGCGATCTACACCCTCTCCGCGTTCTTCCGGGAGATCCCGTGGGACCTGGAGAAGGCCGCCCGGGTCGACGGCGCCACGCCGTGGCAGGCGTTCCGGCTGGTCATCGCCCCGCTGGCGGCGCCCGGGGTGTTCACCACCGCGATCCTCGTCTTCATCTTCTGCTGGAACGACTTCCTGTTCGCGATCTCGCTCACCTCCACCCGCGCCGCGCGGACCGTCCCGGCGGCGATCGCGTTCTTCACCGGCAGCTCGCAGTTCCAGCAGCCGACCGGGTCGATCGCCGCGGCCGCCGTGGTGATCACCGTCCCGATCGTGGTCTTCGTGCTGCTGTTCCAGCGGCGCATCGTGGCCGGCCTGACCGCCGGCGCAGTGAAGGGGTGACGGATGGCGGAGCTCGTCCTGGACGGACTCACCAAGCACTACCCGGACGGCGCGGTCGCCGTGCGGGACGTCGACCTGACCGTCGCGGACGGGGAGTTCGTGATCCTGGTCGGCCCGTCCGGGTGCGGCAAGTCCACCACCCTCAACATGATCGCGGGCCTGGAGGACATCACCGCAGGCACCCTGCGGATCGGCGGCCGGGTCGTCAACGACCTGGCCCCGAAGGACCGGGACATCGCCATGGTGTTCCAGAGCTACGCCCTCTACCCGCACATGACGGTGCGCCAGAACATGGGTTTCGCCCTGCGGCTGGCCGGGACGGTCGGCGCGCCGCAGGAGTTGTACGACCGCCCGGTGAACCTGTTCGTCGCCGGGTTCATCGGCTCGCCCGCCATGAACGTCCTGGACGCCACGCTGGAGGAGGGCGCGCTGCGCACCGCGCTCGTCGTCTTCCCGCT
>NZ_JBFBDY010001219.1:0-1321 GCF_040683475.1 Kitasatospora sp. NPDC093558
CGCGCAGTTCGGCGCTGCGGGCCAGCAGGGGCGCGGGGCTGGGCGGCGTGATCACCGGCGGCATCCTACTCAGGGCCGCCCGGGGGTGTGCCGAGCCGGTCGGGGCCCTGGTGGCGGGCCTGGTTGTGGGCCGTTCGGCAGGGTTTAGGGCGCTCAGGCAGCGGATCTGAAGAGGCGTCTAGGCAATCCGCCCCATGTGCGGGGCGGGTGTGCGGAGCGAGGCTCTTTCCAGCGGTGATCGACGCCGCCGCGCACCACGCGGTGCGCCGACGAAGTCCGCCGTTGAAGCCCGCCGTTGAAGCCCGTTGATGAAGCCCGCCGTTGAAGCCCGCCGTTGAAGCCCGCCGTTGAAGCCCGCCGTTGAAGCCCGCCGTTGAAGCCCGCCGTTGAAGCCCGTTGTTGAAGCCCGCTGTTGAAGCCCGTTGTTGAAGCCCGCTGTTGAAGCCCGCAATGAAGCCCGCTGCTGAAAGGCCCCTTCCGTGTACGCCGCTCACGCCGTTGTTCCCGATCCGCGCCGCCGGCGCATCCTGCCGGTGATCCTGCTGGCGACCTTCATGACCGCGTTCGACTACATGGTCGTCAACGTCGCCGCGCCGTCCCTGGCCCGCGACCTGGGGGCGGGTGCGGCCGCGCTCGAACTGGTCGTCGGCGGCTACGGGTTCACCTACGCGGCGGGCCTGGTCACCGGCGGCAAGCTGGGTGACCTGTTCGGCCACCGCCGTCTGTTCCTGCTCGGCATGGCGGGCTTCACCGCCGCGTCCCTGCTGTGCGGGCTGGCCGCCAGTGCCCCCGAGCTGATCGCCGCCCGTCTCGTGCAGGGTCTGGCGGCCGCGGCGATGGCCCCGCAGGTCCTCGCCCTGATCACGGCCGTATTCCCGGCCGGGGAGCGCCCGCGCGCCCTCGCCTGGTTCGGGCTGACGATCAGTCTGGGCGGCATAGCCGGGCAGGTGCTGGGCGGAGCGCTGCTGCAGGCCGACGTGTTCGGCCTGGGCTGGCGGGTGATCTTCCTGGTGAACGGGCCCGTCGGCGTCGCCGCGCTCGCCGCGGCCGCCCGTCTGCTGCCCCGGCGCGCCCCCGCCGCCCGCCCCGGCCTGGACCCGGTCGGCGCGCTCGCCCTGACCCTCGCCCTCGCGCTCGCCCTGGTACCGCTGGTGGTCGGACGCGAGGAGGGCTGGCCGCTGTGGAGCGTGCTGTCGCCGGCGGCTGCCGTGCCCGCGATGGCCGCGGCCCTGGCCTGGATGCGCCGCCTGGCCGCGCGCGGCGGCGAGCCGCTGCTCGACCTCGCCCTGTTCGCCTCCCGCCCGCTGCGCGTCGCACTGCT
>NZ_JBFBDY010001220.1:0-1321 GCF_040683475.1 Kitasatospora sp. NPDC093558
GCGGTGGCCGGCGCGGTCGCCGAACTCGCGAGGAGCGCCCGATGACCCAGACCTCGACCGCGCCGGACACCACGGTCGCACCGCACCAAAGCCTCTGGCACAACGGCGACTTCCTGCGGTTCTGGGCGGGCGAGACGCTCTCCCTGCTCGGCACCCAGGTGACCAACCTCGCGCTCCCCCTGACCGCCATCGGCGCGTTCGGCGCGACCGACGAACAGGTCGGTCTGCTGCGCTTCCTGCAACTGGTCCCCTACCTCGGGCTCGCCCTGGTGATCGGCGTCTGGGCGGACCGGCACCGTCGGCGGCCGGTCATGCTCGGCGCCAACCTGGTCAGGCTGGTCCTGCTCGGCCTGATACCGGTGCTGTACTGGTGCCACGTGCTCAACCTGCCCGTGCTGATGGTGATCGCCTGCACGGTCGGCATCGCATCGGTCGTGTTCGACGTGAGCTGGATGTCGTATGTGCCGGTACTGGTGAAGAGTCCCGAGCACTACGTCGAGGCCAGCGCCAGAATGAGCACCAGCTCCTCCGCCGCCGACATCGCCGGGCCCGGGCTGGGGGGCATCCTGGTGTCGGCGGTCGGCGCGCCGGTGGCCCTGCTCGCCAACGCCTTCTCCTACGCGGTGTCCGTCGTCTCGCTGCTGCTGATCCGCACGACCGAGCCGCGCCCCGAACCGGTCGCCGAGCGGCACCTGTGGCGCGAACTCAAGGACGGCATGGGCTGGGTGATGCGCGACGGCGTGCTGCGGTCCCTCGCGCTGATCGGATTCTGCTGCAACTTCTCGATGATCGCCGTGTGGACGATGTTCCTGCTCTACGGCAACCACGACCTCCGCCTCGGTTCGGAGACGATCGGTGCGGTCTTCGCGACCGCCTCCGTCGGCGGCCTTATCGGCGCGCTGATCTCGCGGAAGGTCATCGCCCGGTTCCCGCTCGGCAAGGTCTACCTGGTCGCCCAGTCCGCCCTGCTGCTCGGCCCCTCGCTCATCCCCGCCGCCACCGGGCCGCGACCGGTGATGATCGGGATGTTCGTCCTGTCCTTCTTCACCACCTACCTGGGCCTCGGCGTGGCCGGTGTCGTCATCGTCAGTCTCCGCCAGGCCGCGACGCCGCAATCGATGATGGGCAGGATGACCGCTGCGTTCCGAACACTGCTGTTCGGCGGAGGCTCCCTGGGCGGCCTCTCCGCCGGCCTGCTCACCGGCCAACTCGGCGCCCGTGGGGCCCTGACCGTGGCCGCCGCCGGCTCCGCCGTCGTCGTCATCGGCCTGGTGCTCTCCCCGGTCAGCCGCCTCAAGACCCTGCCGTCCGCCTCGAAACA
>NZ_JBFBDY010001221.1:0-1320 GCF_040683475.1 Kitasatospora sp. NPDC093558
CTACTACGAGCAGCAGGGGCTCATCACGCCGGAGCGCGCGGCCAACGGCTACCGCGACTACGACGAGTACCTCGTCGACCGCGTCGTCCAGATCCGCGGGCTGCTCGACGCCGGGCTGCCGACGCGGATCATCAAGCAGATCCTGCCGTGCCTCGACAAGCCGCGCGTCATCCACTTCGCGGACGCGACGCCCGACATGATCGCGACGCTGGAGAACGAGCGGGACCGCATGAGCGACCGCATCCGGTGCCTCACGCGCAACCGGGACGCGATCGCCGAGTATCTGGAGGCGGTCCGCGCCACGGCGCTGGATCCCGCGTCGACCTGAGGCGTTTGACCTTGACACATATGTGAGGGTTGCACGCTGACCGTCATGAACGACTCCCGCATCTGGCACGCCGAGTTCGGCCACGGCACCCCGGTCGTGCTCATCCACGGCTACACGATCGACCACCGGCTCCTCCTCCCCCTCGACCCCGCGTTCGCGGACCGGCCCGGGTGGCGGCGCATCTACCTCGACCTTCCCGGGCACGGCAACAGCCCCCGCCTGCCGGGGACGACCTCCGCGAGCACGATGGCCGACGCCGTCATGGCGCGGATCCGCGAACTCGTCGGACAGGAGCGGTTCGCCGTCGTCGGGCAGTCGTTCGGCGGGCAGCTGGCGCGGGCCGTGACGGCGGAGTTCGGCGAGCAGGTGCTGGGCTCGGCGCTGATCGTGCCGGTCGTCCGCTGGGGCGAGGACCGCACGCTGCCCGAGGAGACGGCGGTCGAGCGGGACGACGAGTTCCTCGCCGGCCTGTCGCCCGCGGACCGGCAGGTGTTCGGCTCCGTCATGGCCCGCCAAACGGAGGCGAGTTGGGACCTCTTCCGGCGATACCTCGTGCCCGGCTGGAACGCGCACGACCGAACGGCCGCCGCCGAGCTGGAGGCCGACTTCCTGCTCCCCACGTGGCCGGAGGACGGTGTGCCCGTCCACCGCGGGCGGCACCTGCTGGTCACCGGGCGGCAGGACGCGCTCGTGGGCTGGCGCGACCAGCTCGCGCTGCTCGACCACTATCCGCGGATGACGGTCGCGGTGCTCGACGGCGTCGGGCACAACCCGCAGGTGGAGAGCGCGGGCGCGGTCCGCGAGCTGTTCGGGCGGTGGCTGGACGTGCTCGGACCCCGGGGCTGAGGCGACTCGCTGTCGGCGGGGCAGGGGGCCTGTACGGGGCTTGTTCTGCCTTGCCCTGCCGATGGCGGGATGACGCCGCTACTGGCCGACGCGTCCGTCGACGCACTCGCGCAGGAGGTCGGCGTGCCCGCAGTGGCGGGCGTACT
>NZ_JBFBDY010001222.1:0-1316 GCF_040683475.1 Kitasatospora sp. NPDC093558
GGGGTGAGGGCGGTGAACAAGCGGTGGTCGGCGAGGAGTCCGGAGGCGCGGGCTTCGCGTACGGGCGTGACGGCGACGATGTCGCCAAGGCACGAGATGCGCGGGCCGCCGTCCTGGACGCGACGGGTAGCGATCTTGAACAGGGCCCGGCCGTCGATCTCGTCGGGTTGAGCCGGGCCGGGCGGCGGGTGGCCCAGCGCCCCAATACGACCTGTCACAGAAGCCACTAACTCGCTCTGCTCTGTCGCCCTGTCGACCGGTTGCACCTACTGGGACGGGCCCAAGCGGCAGGCCAGGGACCCTCAGCTCGACCGGAGTTCACCTCGGCGCACGGGGAGACGATGGGAGTGCTGTTGAGGGCCCGGCCGACGGGCGTAGGCCTTCCTGTGGAGAGCATGGTTCAGGGCGAGCTGACCAGCCGCCGGACGACGCAGTGGACGGGGGCGCAGTTCCCCACGGAACAGCGGTGGTGGCCCGGTCGCGATCGCGTCGTCGGATGGCTGCTCGCGGGGGGCTGGCCCCTTTCGCTGGGGGACGGGCTGGCGTACCAGGTCACCTATCGTCGACTGGTGGGAGAGCTGTTACCTCGGTCACGGCGTCGAACAGCTCGACCAGTTCACCACGCCGACGGATCTGACGACCTTTCGGCTGCACGCAAGCTCCCCACCGTTTCGAGCGGCACCGAACCGGGGGAGAGCCTGCATGTGCCCGCTAGTGAGCCTGTCGCCGTCGACGTGCCCCTGTTCGACCTCGCCGAGCTGGCCGCGGAACAGGGCCAGCCACAAGTGCGGGTGCGTCGGGTGTCCACGGTCGCCTCGGAGTCGGCCGTCGCGGCACTGGCCGTTGAGGAAGCCGGGGTCGTGCGGACGGACGGCGCCGAGCCGGAGTCGGCCGCCGCGGTGGCTGGGCTGGTGGAGCTGCCGCAGGGTGCCGAGCCGGTCGGCGGCGTGCCGGGCTACCACTACCTGCGCACCGGGCAAGAGACTGCGGTCTTCGGGCCGGACAACCGGCTGGTGGCACAAGGCGAGTACGACCACCGGACCAGGTCGACGGCTGGCGTGGTCGGGGGCGTGCGCATCGCCAGCGGCGGCTACGGCAACTGGAATTTCCAGAAGTTGGCCGCCGCTCAGCATCGGGCCGCCCACCAGCCCACGGAGCTGCGGGACCGGGTGTGGCTGGAGTTGGTGCCCGACCGGTCGGCGACGGTGGGGTACGTCGTGGCCGTGCGCGGCACGGTGAAGGACGACACACGCGACGAGCAGGCCACCAAAGCAGGCAACTTCTACTGGTCGGGGGAGAAGCAGGCGCGGGTCAGC
>NZ_JBFBDY010001223.1:0-1315 GCF_040683475.1 Kitasatospora sp. NPDC093558
CGCCAGGCCGTCACCAACGAACGCGTCCGGAACGCCCCCGAGCTGCAGGACATCGTCGCCATCTCGGTAGGCGTCAACGTCATGCTGGCCGAGACCGCCCGCGCCGCGGCCACCGCCGACCCGGCCCGCGCCGAGGAGACGCTCGGGCGGATCGAGGACCTCGGCCGCGGCGCCATGGCGGAACTCCGGCGCCTACTACGGCTGCTGCGCACCGCCGACGCCCCCGTCGAGGACGGCATCCGGCGCAGGGGACTCGCGGACCTCCCCCCGCTGCTGGACGACGTCCGCCGCGCCGGGGTGCTGATCGACCTGGAGGTGCACGGGACGCCGACGCACCTGGACGAGAGCGTCGACCTGACCGCCTACCGGCTGGTGCAGGAGGCCGTCACCAACATCACCAAGCACGCAGGACCGGGCAGCCACGCGGCGGTCAGCATCACCTGGACCGACGTCCTGCGCCTGGACGTGGTCGACGACGGCGCCGGCCATCGCACCGCCACCCGCCGCGAGCTCTCCACCGGCCACGGCCTGCTCGGCCTCGCCGAACGCATCGCCCTGTTCGGCGGCGAACTGTCCGCCACCCCGTACCGCTCGGGCTTCCGGGTGAGCGCGACCCTGCCGCTCACCCCGGCGCCGGTGAGCCCGGAACCGGCGGGTTAGGCCGGACCCGCCGAGGCCGGACCCGGCCGGGTAGGGCGGACCCGACCCGCCCTCAGACCGCCAGGAACGGCGCCACGGCGGC
Organism: Kitasatospora sp. NPDC093558; assembly: GCF_040683475.1. Classification (NCBI taxonomy): domain Bacteria; kingdom Bacillati; phylum Actinomycetota; class Actinomycetes; order Kitasatosporales; family Streptomycetaceae; genus Kitasatospora; species Kitasatospora sp. NPDC093558. The sequence continues at coordinate 743 of NZ_JBFBDY010001223.1, forward strand.
GATGAACTCCGCCGGGCGGGTGGCGTGGACGAGGTGGCCGGCGTCGATGGTGACCGTGCGGCAGTCCGGGATGAGGGCGGCCACGTCGGCGATCCGCTCCTGCGAGACGTGGCTCGTCGGGCCGCCCGCCACGACGAGGGTCGGGGCGGTGATCCGCCGCATGCCCTCGCGCCAGGCCGGGTCCGGGCTGTCCACCTGGGCCTTGAGCGGGCGCACGACCGCCCAGTCGAAGTCCACCGGCTCCTGCGGCCCGTCCGGCACGGCGCTCGCCGGGCGCGGGAACGGCGGCGGGATCTCCTCCAGCACCAGACGGCCGATCCGCCCGGGGTGCGCCTGGGCGAGCAGGTAGGCGACGGCGCCGCCCATCGAGTGCCCGACGAGGTCGACCCGGTCGAGCCCGAGCACGTCGAGGACGGCGAGGACGTCGTCGCGCATGGCCTCCAGGCTGTAGCCGGCGGTGCGTCCGCTGTCGCCGTGCCCGCGCAGGTCGAGCGCGTACACGCGCTGCCCCGGCGCGAGCGCGGGCAGGACGCCGTCCCAGTCCGAGGCCCGCTCGCCGAGGGCGTGCAGCAG
>NZ_JBFBDY010001224.1:0-1313 GCF_040683475.1 Kitasatospora sp. NPDC093558
CCGGCCGGGCGGGCCTGAGGGGAGGACGGTCCCGGGTTTTAATCCGGTGGGCGAACGGCTCGGTCCGGGTACGGTGGCCCGGTCCACTCCGGCGCCGCCGCGCTCCAGGCCACGCCGAGCGGCCAGGACGACGCCCAGTGCAGCCAGACCGTCAGCGTGCAGCCCAACTCCCCGTACACGCTGAGCGCCTACGTCCAGGGCAGCTACGTCTACCTGGGCGCCACCGGCACCGGCGGCGGCGACCCGTCCACCTGGACGCCGGGCAACGCGTCGTACGGCCAGCTCAGCGTCGCCTTCACCACCGGGCCGAGCACGACCTCGGTGACGATCTACCTGCACGGCTGGTACGGGCAGCCGGCGTACTACGCCGACGACGTGTCACTGACCGGCCCCGGCGGCAGCAGCAGCCCCTCGCCGACCGCCACCACGCCGACGACCCCGCCGCCCACCAGCGCGCCGCCGACCAGCACCCCGCCCACGACCCCGCCGCCCACCACGACCCCGCCGACCATCACCCCGCCGACCGGCGACACTTGCCCGACGAAGCCCAAGCCGTCCGGCAAGGTCCTCCAGGGCTACTGGGAGAACTGGGACGGCGCCGCGAACGGCGTCCACCCCGGCATGGGCTGGGTGCCCATCACCGACAGCCGGATCGCCGCCCACGGCTACAACGTCATCAACGCCGCCTTCCCGGTGATCCTCTCGGACGGCACCGTCCAGTGGCAGGACGGCATGGACACCAACGTCAAGGTCGCGACCCCCGCCGAGATGTGCCAGGCCAAGGCGGCCGGGGCGACGATCCTGATGTCGATCGGCGGTGCGGCCGCGGGCATCGACCTGAGCTCCAGCACCGTCGCCGACCGGTTCGTGGCGACGGTCGTCCCGATCCTCAAGAAGTACAACTTCGACGGGATCGACATCGACATCGAGACCGGCCTGTCCGGCGGCGGCGACATCAACACGCTCTCCGCCTCCCAGGCCAACCTGGAGCGCATCATCGACGGCGTGCTCGACCGGATGCCCGCGGGCTTCGGCCTGACGATGGCCCCCGAGACCGCGTACGTCACCGGCGGCAGCGTCACCTACGGCTCGATCTGGGGCGCCTACCTGCCGATCGTCAAGAAGTACGCCGACAACGGCCGGCTGTGGTGGCTGAACATGCAGTACTACAACGGCAGCATGTACGGCTGCTCCGGCGACTCCTACCAGGCGGGCACCGTCCAGGGCTTCACCGCGCAGACCACGTGCCTCAACAACGGCCTGACCATCCAGGGCACCACGATCAAGGTGCCCTACGACCAGCAGGTCCCCGG
>NZ_JBFBDY010001225.1:0-1312 GCF_040683475.1 Kitasatospora sp. NPDC093558
CGAGCGCCTGCCGGCCACCGCGGTGCGGCTCAGCCACGTCAACGCCCCGGCGGTGGGCCCGCTCTCCGCACAGGTCGTCGGCCCGGACGCGGTCGAGGCGCTGCAGGCCGTGCTGGACGCCGCGGCCGGCGCCATCACCGACGAGCGCGAACGGGTCGACGCCGCCGCCCGCTCCGCCATGCGCGGCGCCACCTCCAAGATCCAGACGCTGCTCTACCAGATCCAGAGCCTGGTCCAGCAGCTCCAGGACGACAACGACGACCCCCGGCTGCTGGAGGTCGACTTCCGCAACGAGGTCGCCCTGCGCCGGATCCAGACCGTCGCCGTGCTCTGCGAGGCCTGGCCCGGCCTCGCCCGCAGCGACTCCCCGCTCGCCGAGGTCGTCGTCGGCGCGCTCTCCCGGGTGCCCGGCTACGCCCGGATCAAGGTCGCCAACCACCTTCGCGACAACCGCCTCGCCGTGGTCGCCCGCGCCGCCGAGCCGCTCGCCATCACCGTCGCCGAACTGCTCGCCAACGCCACCGCCTACTCGCACCCCGAGACCGACGTCCCGGTCACCGTCCAGCAGGGCGGCCGCGGCGCGCTGGTGATCATCGACGACAGCGGCATCGGCATGGACGACGACCAGCTGCGCCGCGCCCGCCGCCTGCTGTCCGGCCCGCCGGACGTCCTGCTCACCGAGCTCGGCAACCCGCCCAAGACCGGCTTCGCGGTGATCGGCAAGCTGGCCCGCCAGTACGGCTTCTCCTGCCACATCGAGCCCTCGCCGTACGGCGGCATGCGGACGATCCTGCGCATCCCGGCCGCGCTCGTCACCGTCGTCGACGACGAGCAGCCGCTCTCGGTGCTCACCCCGCTGCCGCTGCGGGCCGGTGCCGGGCCCGCCCCCGCGCCGACCGTCCAGGCCGTCCCGCCGATGCGTGACGCCGGCGAGGACCCCGGCCTGCCCCCGCTCGCCGACCGGCACCACCAGCCGGGCCCGCACCCGGCGCCCGCCATGCACGTCGTGCCGTCCGCCGCCGCCCACCCGGGCGACGCCGCCGGCCTGCCCAGCCGGCGCCGCCGTCAGCCGCTCGCCGCCCCCACGGCCGGGCCCGGCGACGCCCCCGCCCGCCCCGCCGCGCCCGGCCCGGGGCACGACCCGGCCGAGGCTCGCGGGGCGCTCGCGCGGACCCCCGAGCGGGCAGCCCGGCACTGGAGCGCGCTCCAGCAGGGCACCGGCGAAGGCCGCGCCGCCGTGGCCGCCGCCGCGCGCGACCGCGCCGCCCCCCCCGCCCGCCCCCACGACCCCCGCCACCACCCGGCCGCCTCC
>NZ_JBFBDY010001226.1:0-1312 GCF_040683475.1 Kitasatospora sp. NPDC093558
CCCCGATCTCATCGGCAAGGCCGTGGAGGAGCCGATCGCCGTCCTCGACGGCCGCACCCATACCGGTATGGACAACGGTGCGACCGGTCGCTCCGCCAACGCCAGGGTCCCGCTGCGCGGGTCCGCCGGCGAGGTGATCGGCGAGGTGTCCGTCGGCATCGCCGAGAAGCAGGCGGTCGGCCAGCTCTTCCGGGAGCTCCCCACCTTCGGCCTTTTCGCGGCGGCCGCCCTTGCCGTCGGCTCGATCGCCTCGTACGTCCTGGCCCGGCGGCTCAAACGGACCACCTTCGGACTGGAGCTGGAGGAGATCGCCGGGCTGCTCCAGGACCGCGAGGCGATGCTGCACGGCATCAAGGAGGGTGTGATCGCCTTCGACCCGCAGGGCAGGATCAGCGTGCTCAACGACGAGGCCCGCCAGCTGCTCGGCCTCGGCACCGCCCTGGGCTCCCGGCTCGACGAGGTCCTCCCCGACGGCCGGCTGCGCCGGGCGCTGGACGGCACTCTGGAGGGCGTCGACCTGACCGTGCTGACCGACAGCCACTGCCTGGCCGTCAACCGGATGCCGGTCGTGCTGCACGGCCGCGAACTCGGCGCGGTCGTCACCGTCCGCGACCGGACCGAGCTGGTCGGCCTGCTGCGCGAACTGGACTCCGTCCGCGGCCTCACCGACGCGCTCCGTGCCCAGCAGCACGAGTTCGCCAACCGGATGCACACCCTCGCCGGCCTGCTCGAACTCGGCGACCACGGGGCCGCCCTGGAGTACGCGGTTGAGCTCAGCCACAGCGAACCCGCCCTGACCGAGGCCGTCCGGGACCGGATCGCCAACCCCTTCATGGTCGGACTGATCGTCGCCAAGACCGCCGTCGCCGCCGAGCGCGGGGTACGGATCACCCTGAGCGAGGACTCCCGGCTCACCGAGCAGCCCGGCCATCTCAAGCGGCTGCTCACCATCGCCGGCAACCTGCTGGACAACGCGGTGGAGGCGGTCGGCAGCGGCGGGGAGGTCAGCCTCTCGCTGGTCGAGGAGAAACACGCGGTCACCCTCCGGGTCGCCGACAACGGCCCCGGCATCCCGTCCGGCGCCGCCGATTCGATCTTCGAGGACGGCTGGTCCACCAGCCCCGACCGGGGCACCGCCCGGCGCGGCCTCGGACTGGCCCTGGTCCACCGGCTGGTGCAGCGGCACGGTGGCACCATCACCGTCAGCCAAGGGCCGGGCGCGGTGTTCACCGTCGTCCTGCCCCTGCCGGACAACGACCCGGCACCCCTCGGCGCGGACTTCACGGTCGCGCCCGCAGTACTGGAAGGTGCG
>NZ_JBFBDY010001227.1:0-1309 GCF_040683475.1 Kitasatospora sp. NPDC093558
GGCGATGCCGGCGCCCACGACGAGGGCCTGGTCGCACTCGCCGTTCAGCAGCGCCTGGACGGCCGTGTGGACGGCGACCAGCGAGGAGGAGCAGGCGGTCTGGACGGCGATCGCGGGCCCGGTCAGGTTGAGCTTGTAGGAGATGAGGCTGGCCATGAAGTCCGGCTCGTTGCCGTGGATGGCGTCCTCGAGGGTGATGGGGTCCAGCCCTCCCCCGGACAGCATGGCGCGCAGGTAGCCGCTGCCGCTGGCGGAGGCGTAGACGCCGGTGGTGCGCGTCGTGTCGAGGGGGCTGGTTGCGGCGTCCTCCAGGGCCGCCCAGGCGCACTCCAGCATCAGCCGGTGCTGCGGGTCCATCATCTCGGCCTCGCGTGGGCTCACCCGGAACAGGGCGTTCTCGAAGCGGTCGGCGTCGGCGAGATGCCCGTGCACCGGCACGAACGCGGGGTCGTCCACCAGGTTCCGGGCCACTGCGGCCTCGCGTAGCTCGGCTCTGTCGTACCGCGTGGTGAGGACTCGTCCCGCCACGAGGGCCTCCCACCATCCGGCCGGATCGGAGGAGCCGGGGAACCGGCCGGAGACCCCCGTCACGGCTATGTCGAGGGAACGGTCGCGCGTCATGTACCCACCTTCGGTCTGTGCCCGTCACGAATCAGCAAGGTTGCCAGACTAGGCAAGTTGATGGCAATGTTCTTGCCATCGTCTTGTCTGGCAGGTGGGTACCGGAACAGAGGGGAGAGGGACGGCGTGCGACCAGACCCGAAGTGGACTGCCGGCCCGCGGAACAGCGCGCCCGGCGGGGGACTGCACGAGGCGTTCGCGCGCAGGGCCGCGCAGTGCCCCGGGGCCGTCGCTCTCGTCGAGGGGGAGCGCACCACCACGTACGCGGAACTCGACGCGGCAGCCGACGCCTGGGCCGCCGGGCTCGTCGCCGCGGGTGTCACTCCCGGCGCGCTGGTGCCCGTACTGCTGCCCAGGAGCACGGAGTTGGTCACCGCACTCCTCGCGGTCCTGAAGACCGGGGCGGCTTACGCCCTGCTGGCCCCCGAGTGGCCCGCGGACAGGCTCCGGGACGTACTGCGCGACCTGCGGCCGCCCCTGCTCATCGCCCCCGACGCCGCGGCGGTTGCGCAGGACCCCGCGCTACCCGTGTGGTCGCCGCCCGACGGGCAGGCGGCGGCACCGGCCGGCTTCTCGCCCGTGCCCGTCGATGCCGGCGATCCGTGCTGCGTCTTCTTCACCTCCGGAACCACCGGCCGGCCCAAGGGCGTACTCAGCCCGCACCGGGCGACCGCCCGACTCTTCCGGC
>NZ_JBFBDY010001228.1:0-1303 GCF_040683475.1 Kitasatospora sp. NPDC093558
GGTCGTCGTCGCCGTCGTGCAGTTTGGCGCGCAGCCGCCAGGCCTCCAGGAAGGTGAGCGACACCACGTCCTCGGCGGCCGCCCAGTCCCCCAGGGTGCGCAGCGCGTAGCCGTAGACGGCCTGGGCGTGCGCGTCGAAGACCTCGCCGAGCGCGCCCTGGTCCCCGGCGCGCAGGCGCGCGCGTTGTGACAGTTCCATGCCCTCCCCTGTCCGCCGGCCGCCCGGAGTTCCGTGTGAGCCGCGTCACGCACACCTGGCCGGTGGGCGGCCCGGCGTCGATTCTCCGGTGCGGCGGGGAAAACTCGGGAAATCGGGGACCTCGGGGGCGTGCGGAACGGGGTCGTGCGGGGGTGTGCGGGGGTCGTGGGCGCGGCGCGGCGGGGGATCGCGGGTGGCGGGGCCGACAGGGTGCGGGCGGGGGTTCCAGTGGACGCCCGAGGCCTCGTCACATGTGGTCTGACCTGGTGTTTTCCAGGATTTCGCCTAGGGTGGGGAGCCTCGGTCACAGGCCTTCGGAGGGGGATGTCATGGGTGACGACGCCCGTGAGTACGGCGCCGCGAGGATCAGGGTTCTGGAGTGGCCGGAGGCCGTCCGGGTGCGGCCCGGGATGTATGTCGGCTCGACCACTGAACGCGGGCTGCACCAGCTGGTGTACGAGGTCCTCGACCGGCCGGTGCAGGAGGTCCTGGCCGGGCGGGCGCACCGCGTCGAGGTCACGCTCATGGCCGACGGCGGTGTGCGGGTCTCGGACGACGCGCCGGGCGTCGAGGACCTCGAAGGCCTGCTGACCCGCCTGGGAGCCTGGGTACAGCCCGGCATCCGGCCGTTCATGGGGCTCGGCCTGTTCGGGACGGGGCCCGCCGTGGTCAATGCCCTGTCGAGCCGGCTGACGGCCGAGGTGCGGCGCGAGGGCGTGTTGCGGCGTCAGGAGTACGCGTGCGGCGTCGCCCTCGCCCCGCCCGTGCGCGTGAGGCCGGCGGACGGGAGCGGGACCACCGTCACGTTCCGGCCGGACGCGGGGATCTTCGGTGCGTCCCGGTGTTCGTTCGACGACCTCGCCGGGCACCTGAGGCAGCTCGCCTTCCTGAACCGCGGGCTGGACATCGTGCTGAGCGACGAGCGCGGCCCGGCCGGGCCCCGGTCGCTGCGGGCGCACTTCCCGGGCGGCGTACGGGACTTCGTCGTGTTCCTCGACGAGCGGGCTGGGGCGGTGCCCGTGCATCCGGAGGTCGTCCGCTTCGAGCTGGACGACCCGCGGATGGCGGGGAGCGTGGAGGTGGCGCTGCGGTGGTCCCGCTCCT
>NZ_JBFBDY010001229.1:0-1299 GCF_040683475.1 Kitasatospora sp. NPDC093558
GTGTTCGCGCGGGCGTTGCCACCGGGCGGGTGCTGGAGCGGTGTGTGTGGCGGGCGGGGTCCGGTGTGCTGTGCGGCCGGTCGTGCCCGGCCCGCCCGGCTTGAGGGCGGGCGGGCAGGTCGGCCGGGCGCCGGACCCGGGCGTTTTGGCGCCAGCGCCACCGTGGGGCTGTGGTTCGTCTGCCAGGGGTGGTGCGGCTGTGGGCGTGGTGTGTGTGCCGGTCTCCGGGTGCCTGACGGGTCGCCGGGTATGACCGGCATCGGGTGCATCGTGTGTGCCGGCCTGCGTGGGCGCAGCGGCGGGTGGCGTCGCGGGCGTGGACGGGCCGTCGGATGCCGTTGCTGCGGTTGGTGTCATGGATGCCGAGGCCGGGGAGGGGTCGTCCTCGTCGAGGGGGGTTCGCTCCTGTCGGTGGTGCAGGGATCGTCGCTGGCGGTCTCGCCTGCCCCGCGGCCTGCGGTATCGGTGGTTCCGGTGGTCGGGGGGATGATCGGTAATGGCGTCGGGGGTGGTGGCCGGTCAGGTGCGTTTCGGGTGGTTGGGCCCGGGGGCTTCGCCGGAGCGGCCCGTGGCGCATAGTGAGGGCTGAGGTCCGTGCCGGCCGCTCGTGCGGAGTTTGGCGGCGTCGCTCGTCCGGCCGGCGGTGTCGCAACCGCCGCCGGGCCGGGTGTTTTCGGCAGGGTGACCGGCGGCTGCTGCGGCGGTGTGTGTGAGAGCCGGTTGTGCGTTTTGTGAATCGGGTGATGGCGGGCGGGCCTCCACGGGCGAGGCGGGTTGTCGGTCGCTTGATCGAGTGATCCGCAGGCGGGCCGCTGCCCGGCTACCGTTGCTCGGTATGACGCATGCCCGGATTGAGGTGACGGCGGAGTTGGTCCGCCATTTGTTGCGTGACCAGCATCCCGACCTGGCCGATCGCCCGGTGAGGCTGGGCGCACGCGGTTGGGACAACCAGCTGTGGCGGCTCGGCGACGACCTCGCTGTCCGGTTGCCCTGGGCGACAGGGTCCGCTGATGCGCTGCTGCGCAAGGAGTACGCCTGGCTGCCCGTTCTTGCCCCGCGCCTTCCGCTGCCGGTTCCCGTCCCGCAGCGCCTGGGCGAGCCTTCCGGGCGGTTTCCGCGGCCCTGGCTCGTCACCACCTGGGTGCCGGGTGAGCCCGCCGACCGCGCCCCCGCCACGCAGGCTGCGGACGCGGCCGACAGCTTGGCCGCGTTCCTGACGGCTCTTCACCGGCCCGCTCCCGCCGGGGCACCCGCGGGCCGTGACCGCGGGGGGCCGCTGGCCGACCAGGCCGAGGGGTT
>NZ_JBFBDY010001230.1:0-1295 GCF_040683475.1 Kitasatospora sp. NPDC093558
CGAGCACGTCGGGGGTGTGGGGCTGACGCGGGGCCGCGCTCCGGGACGTCGCCCGCTACGCCGACGACGCGGCGAGGCGCGGTCGAGCAGGGCACCGCCACCGCCGGTCAGCGGATGTAGTACGGCCGGTTGTGGGCCGCGACCGGCGGGGACTGGTAGGTCCACACGCCCGCGGCCGGCGCGTCGGCGATGAGGTGGGCGAGGTCGCGGGCGGGCTCCTCGGCCGGGTTGCCCACGTCGAGGCGGACGCGGTCGGCGGAGCGGTCGTCCAGGGCGTAGAACCGGTACGGCTGGTACACGTTGAGCGGCCCGGCGAGCAACCGCCCCTCGTCGTCGGTGCCGTAGCCGGTGATCGGCGTGTTGTTGACCGGCTCCGACGTGAGGCCGACCAAGTCCGCCTCCAGCGACAGGAGTTCCTCCTCGTGGCGCTGGAACCCGCCGTCGTCGGCGGTGGCCCGGCGGCAGGAGACCGACCAACGCTCGCGCACGGCGGGCGCGTTGAGGGACGGCATCGACGCCTCGAACCAGCCCGCCCGCTTGGGCTCGGCGTAGAGGAGGCGCCCGGCGTCGATCGCCAGCGGGTTGTCGCACAGCACGTGCAGCCGGGCGATGCCCAACAGCTTCGTCTGGTCGTAACCACGGGCGTACTGGCCGTAGTTGAGCTCGGGCAGCCGCTCCTCGGCGAACTCCGGGTGGGCGACGAGGTTGATCTCCACCTCCTGGGTGATCCCGCCGCCGCCCGGGTACTGCGCGAAGTACAGCTGGTAGTTGAGCGACACGCAGGCCCGCCCGTCGAACAGCGCGGGCACGAGCCCGGGGTGGCGCTTGCGCAGCAGCTCGCGCGCCCGCTCGGGCCCGATCAGGTAGTCGACGCCGATGTTGTGCAGGGCGCCGTAGTGGAACGGCAGGTAGTACGGCTCCGGCACGGGCGGGAGCGGAAGGCCGGTCATGGCAACTCCGGGATCGGTTCGCGGTGGACGGCGGAGGACGGCTCGGACCTCGGGGCGCCCACCGTCGGCGGGCGGCGCAGGTCCAGCAGGTCGAGGTGCATCCGCTCGGCACTGCGCAGCGCGAGCGCGGCCATGCTGAGCGTGGGGTTGGAGGTGCCGAGCGAGGGCATCGAGCCGCAGCCGACGGCGTACAGGTTGGGGTGGTCCCAGCTGCGCTGCCACTGGTCGACGACGGACGTGCCCGGCGCGTCGCCCATGACGTGGGTGCCGCCGGCGTGGCCCGCGCCCCGGTACCCGTAAGCGCTCCCGCCGTGCTCGACCCGGCCGGGCCACTGCGGTCCGGCC
>NZ_JBFBDY010001231.1:0-1293 GCF_040683475.1 Kitasatospora sp. NPDC093558
AAGCCGTCAGCATCGCCCCGCACTACCGCACCGTTCCCATCAACCAACCGACCAAGGCTCCACGAGGCTCAAAACCTTAAGTCACTGGTATTGGGTCTAGCCCCCGCGGGGTCGCTGCGGCCCCCTGCGGCGTTGCCACCGCCGAGTGGACAGTCGGCCACCGTAGCCCACGAGGGTGCGCCACGCCGCGCATGCCTTGAACAGATTCACTCGAACGTATTCACGTGGCCCGGAGTTGGAACTTCCGCTCCGGGCCGTGGCGTTTCCTGGGCAAGGATCCGGCCGAACCGGACGAAACCCATCGATGGAGGACACCAGACCCCACCACCGCACCACGGAGGTATGCGCATGACCTCGGATCGCTCCCCGTCGCCCGCCCGAGCCGACCTACCCGGCCCCAGGGGCCCCGCGACGCCCTACCGGATGACCGTCACCACGACGCTCACGCACGCCGACGCGGTCGCCCTGGCCGACCGGCAGCTGGCCGACTGGCTGAAGCAGGAAGGCTGCGAGGACCCCCCGCCCGCAGCGAGCCCGCACGCCGTCGCCCCGCCCGCCACGAGCTCCGCCGCCACGAGCTCCGTCGGTACGAGTCCTCGCACCGCGGATCCGCGCCGCACGAATCCGCGCAGCACGGATCCGCACACCACGAACCCTCCCGCCGCCGGTCCGCAGGTCGAGCGCCTCCGCCTGGGCGACCGCGTCCTGCTCGACCGTGACCACGGCCCGCTGCGCGGCGGCCCCGCCACCGGCCACTACTCCCGCCGCCGCCTGCGCACCCCGGCCCCCCACGGGACGCACCAGCTCACCCTGATCGTCGCGACCGCCGCCGCCGGTCCGACCTGGGTCCGGCTGGAGGCCGAGACGCACCACGCCGGCAGCGGCCTGCGGACGCCCTGCCGCGTACCGGTGCCCGAGCTCGCCCGCAGCCTGCTGCCGCTGCTGGACGCCACCGACGGTCCGGCCGTCGTCCAGCTCGCCCCGCGGGTGATCACCGCCGCCGAGGTCGACGACCTGATCGACGAGCTGTGCGACCCCGAGCGCCGGCTGCCCACCGTCGTCGCCAGCGTCCCGGTGAACGTCGCGGTCGACGGGTGGACGGAAGCCGTCGTCCGCCCGCTCTGCCAGCAGTTGCCCGGTCTGGCCACGGCCTACGTGCTGGATCCGGGGGCCCGCACCGGGTTCAACGTCGCGCTGGCGCCCACGCTCCCGCTCCCCAGCACGTCGTCGAGACCATGACCGGCGCCCAGTCGCTCATCCGCTCGCTCGAAGCCGTGGGCGCGGACACCGTGT
>NZ_JBFBDY010001232.1:0-1293 GCF_040683475.1 Kitasatospora sp. NPDC093558
GTTCCTGGAGATCGTGCTCGCGCGCGTGGTCGAACCCACCACCCGGCTGATCGCCGAGGTCCTCTCCCGGGGCGCCGCCCGGGGAGAGGTGCGCCCGGCCGCCGTGACGCCGCTGGTCACGGACGTCGTCCCGGCGCTGATGCTCTACCGGATCAAGATGTGCGGCGGCGCGCCCGTCCGGCTCGACCCGGAGGCCATCGTGGACGAGGTGCTGCTGCCGATGGTCCGCGCGTGAGACCGGCGGCTGGGGGCCGTCAGGCGTCGGCGGTGGGGATATCGGGGGCGGCGGGGGAGTCGGGCACGGCCGCGTAGGCCTTGGCGGCGGCGGCCTCGAAGAAGCGCAGCAGCTCGACCGGGAACGGCAGTACGAGCGTGGAGTTCTTCTCGGCGGCCACCTCGACCACCGTCTGGAGGAGGCGCAACTGCATCGCCGCCGGGGTCTCGGCCATCGTCGTCGCGGCCTCGGCGAGCTTGGAGGCCGCCTGGAACTCGCCGTCGGCGGTGATGATGCGGGCGCGGCGCTCGCGGTCGGCCTCGGCCTGGCGGGCCATCGAGCGCTTCATGGTCTCGGGGAGGGTGACGTCCTTGATCTCCACCCGGTCGATGTGCACGCCCCACCCGGTGGCCGGGCTCTCCAGCATGATCTCCAGGCCCCGGTGGAGCTGCTCGCGGCCGGAGAGCAGGTCGTCCAGCTCGCTCTTGCCGATGATCGAGCGCAGCGAGGTCTGGGCGACCTGGAGCATCGCGAAGCCGTAGTTCTGGACGTCGACGGTGGCCTTGATCGGCTCGATGACGCGGAAGTACAGGACGGCGTCCACGCTGACCGAGACGTTGTCCTTGGTGATGCCCTCCTGCGCGGGCACCGGCATGGTGACGACCTGCACGTTGACCTTGCGCATGCGGTCGACGACCGGGATGAGCAGGGTGAGCCCGGGCTGGCGGGCCCGGGCGCGCACGCGGCCGAGCCGGAAGACGACCCCGCGCTCGTACTGCTGGACGACGCGGACACCGGTGATGAGCCAGAACAGGACCAGGACCAGGATGAGTACGACAATCGCCACGGTGCTGCGACCTCCCCCGCCACGGCGCAGCCCGCGCCGGGACCGGAGTGGCCCTGTCGCACGGGTGCGAGCCGCGGAGCACAGTATGCGCCCGGGGTGTGACGTCCGACAGGGAGCGGAACCGGCCTTGACGAATCGTTACGCACCGACGCGCCGATGTCCGGGAACGCCCCTGCCCCGCAACGGCGTTGAGCTCGACGGGGGCAGCGCCGGACCGGCCGCGGGCGTGCGG
>NZ_JBFBDY010001233.1:0-1287 GCF_040683475.1 Kitasatospora sp. NPDC093558
CCAGCTGTACCCGGCCCGCTACCGCCGCGAGCGCGGCGACGAGATGGCCGCGGTCTTCGCCGACGCCACGTCCGGCGCCGACCGCGCGGCCGTCGCCCGGGAGGTCTTCGACCTGGCCGCGTACGGGCTGCGGGTGCGGCTCGGGCTGACCGGCTCCGGGACGCTCGGGCGGGTGCTCGCGCTGGCCGCGCCGATGGTGGCCGGCGCGCTGGCCGGCTCGGGGCTCGTCCCGTGGGTCACCGACCCGGACGGGGCCTCCTTCCGGCTCACCTGGGACCACTCGTACACCACGCTGGCCATGACCCTCGCGCCGCCGGTGACCGCGCTGCTGCTCGCGATGGCGGCGGTGCTCGGGCGGTGGACGGCCGTGCGCGTCATCGCGTCGGTCCAGGCGGTGCTCGGACTGACCGTGCTGGCACAGGCGTTCACCGGGTCGGCGTTCGTCGACCTGTGGTGGGTCGGGTACGTCGGCATGGCGACGATGCCGGCCGCGCTGGCCGCCGTGCTGCTGCTCGCGGCGCCGACGGAACTCCTGCCGAAGCCGTCCTGGCGCACCCGCGGGACGGTGCTGGCCTCGATCGCCGGCGGCGCGGGGCTGGTGTGGCTCCAGCGCTGGGACGACACCACCTTCCCGCTGGACGCCCAGTGGTTCGCGGTGCTGCTGCTCGTGCCCGTGCTGCTGACCTTCACCGCGCTGCGCGGCAAGGAGCTGCCGGCCGCCGTGGGCGTCGCGGTGCTGTCGCTGACGACCTTCGCGAGCCTGTTCAACATCTGGCGCGAGGCGCGCGGGATCTCCCAGCTGCTGCCGGTCGCGCTGCCGGTGCTCGGGCTGATGGTGATCGTCGCGGTGGGGATGCACCGGATCGGCCGGGGCGGCACGGGCGGCCCCGGGAGCGGCGGCGACGTCGACGAGGAGCACGTCGCGGCGTGACCTCGGGGCCGGGTCTCGTCCGGGGTGGGCGGATGTGGCAGGCTACGGATATGTCTAGACCAATTTTCGAAGTCATCGCGCTGACGCCCCAGGACGCCCAGGCCGCCGAGTCGGGCGGCGCCGACCGGCTCGAACTGGTCACGGACATGGCCGCCGACGGACTCTCCCCGTCCGTCGAGGACTTCGCCCGGATCCGGGCCGCCGTCGCCCTGCCGCTGCGCGTCATGCTCCGCCTCCGCGACGGCTTCGCGCCGGGCGACCTGGACGAGCTGCGCACCCGGGCCGCCGCGCTCCGCGCCGAGGGGGCCGAGGAGTTCGTCCTCGGCTTCCTCGACGCGGACGGCGCCGTCGACCTC
>NZ_JBFBDY010001234.1:0-1281 GCF_040683475.1 Kitasatospora sp. NPDC093558
TGACGCCGTCGGTGGTGCCGCCGCCCTGGGCGACGTAGCCGATCCTGCGCCGCACCTGCGCCGGGTCGGCGAAGAGGTCGGCGCCGGCCACGGTGGCCCGGCCGCCGTCGGGGCGGATCAGGGTGGCGAGCATGCGCAGCGTGGTGGTCTTCCCGGCGCCGTTGGGGCCGAGGAAGCCGTGGATCTCGCCCGCGCCGACGACGAGGTCGATGCCGCGGACGGCGTCGACGGTGGTGTCCTCGCCGCTCTTGCGGGAGGTCTTCTTGCGGTAGGACTTGCGCAGTCCCGTGGTCTCGATCAACCGGAACTCCCGTGCGGGGATGGGCCGGCGGCGCACCGGTCGGGGTGTGGCCTGGCCGCTGTTGGCCGCCACCCTAGGGCGTCGGCCGGGCGGAGACAATGGCCTAGACCAATGGACGTGTGATCTTCCGTTCTGCTAAGGGGCCTTCGGGGTAAGCCGGTTGACCAGCGCCTCCAGCCGGTCTGCGGCTGCGGCGGCCCCGCCGCCCGCGAGCAGCTCGTTGCCGACCCGGGCCGCCGCCGTCCGGTACGTCTCCTCGTCGAGGACGGCTCGCAACGCCCGGGCGAGCCGCTCCGGGGTAACACGTGCGAACGGCACCCGCACCCCCGCACCCACCGCCTCGACCTGTGCCGCGACGAACGGCTGGTCGTGCCGGATCGGCGCGGTGACCAGCGGAATCCCGTGCACGAGCGCCTCGCCGACGGTATTCATCCCGCCGTGGCAGAGCACCGCGTCCAGAGCGCCCCGGGTCAACATCTCCAGGATCGGCGCACGGTCCACCGCGACGGCGTGCGGCGGGAGTTCGGGCAGCAGCGCGCGCGGCGCCGTGAACACCGGCTGCACGTCGTCGCCGCACAGCTCCAGCGCTCGGACGGCCCGCGCGTGGAAGTCCGCGCCGAGCTCGCCGGCCAGCGTGCCCATGGTGACCAGGACGCGCCGCCGCCCGGGCAGCAGCCGCTCCCACGGGAAGGACGGATCGGCCGGCCGTTCGCCGTGCACCGGCCCGACCAGCGCGTACTCCGGCGGGTATGCGTCGGTCCCGGCGAGCGCGGTCCCGGTGAGCGCGGGCCCGGTGGTCGCGAGCACCAGCGCAGGGGAGAAGCGCGGGTCGGTGTACTCCTCCACGGGCAGCCCGGCCCGCTCCCACAGCCCCCGCAGCAGCCCGGTCATCCACGCCTCGACCTGCGGCAACGCCCGGTACGGCCGGCCGAGTTCCATCGCACCCGGCGCGAAACTCGCCCACGGCAGCCCGTGCCGGT
>NZ_JBFBDY010001235.1:0-1281 GCF_040683475.1 Kitasatospora sp. NPDC093558
GTATGGCCGCCCACGAGGCCGTCTCCGACGGGCTGCGCCGCCAGGGCCTGCGCTTCCTCGCCCCGGAGACCGCGCTCACCGAGCTGCGCCGCGCGATCGTCCACGAGGACGTCGCGGTGACCGTCGCGGACGTCGACTGGGAGCGCTACGCCCCCGTCTTCACCGCCGCCCGGCCGAGCGTCCTGTTCGACGAGCTGCCCGAGGTCCGCGCCCTCGCCCGCGGCGCCGCGGCCGACGCGGGCGCCGCCTCCGACCTCGTCCGCCGCCTGCGCGGGCTGGCCGAGGCCGAGCGCGACCGCCTGCTCGTCGACCTGGTGCGCCGCGAGGCCGCGGCCGTCCTCGGCCACGGCTCGGTCGACGGCGTGCCCGAGAAGCGCGCCTTCCGCGACGCCGGCTTCGACTCGCTGACCGCCGTCGAGCTGCGCAAGCGCCTCGCCGCGCTGACCGGCCTGCCGCTGCCCAGCACGATGGCCTTCGACCACCCGACGCCGGTCGCGCTCGCCGCCTTCCTGCGCGGCGAACTGCTCGACGGGCCAACGGACTTGACAGTGCCTTCGGTCGCCGCCGCCGACCCGGACGAGCCGATCGCCATCGTCGGCATGGGCTGCCGCTTCCCCGGCGGCGCGGCCGGCCCCGACCGGCTGTGGCGGCTCGTCGCCGAGGGCACCGACGCGATCTCCGAGTTCCCGGACAACCGCGGCTGGGACACCGGCCTCTACGACCCCGACCCGGACACCCCCGGACGCACCTACTCCACCCGGGGCGGGTTCCTGCACGAGGCCGGCGAGTTCGACGCCGCGTTCTTCGGCATCTCCCCGCGCGAGGCCCTCGCCATGGACCCGCAGCAGCGCCTCCTCCTGGAGACCACCTGGGAGGCCCTCGAATCCGCGGGCATCGACCCGACCTCCGTGCACGGCAGTGCGACCGGCACCTTCATCGGGTCCACGTACCAGGAGTACGGGCTCGGCATGGACGACAGCTCCGCCGGGCACGCCGTCACCGGCACCAGCCCGAGCGTGCTCTCCGGCCGGCTCGCCTACCTGTTCGGCCTGGAGGGCCCGGCCGTCACCGTCGACACCGCGTGCTCCTCCTCGCTCGTCGCGATGCACTGGGCCATGCAGGCCCTGCGCGCCGGGGAGTGCACGCTGGCGCTGGCCGGCGGCGTCACCGTGATGTCCACCCCGACCTCGCTGATCGAGTTCTCCCGCCAGCGCGGCCTCGCCCCGGACGGCCGCTGCAAGGCGTTCTCCGACCGGGCCGACGGGGTCGGCTGGTCCGAGG
>NZ_JBFBDY010001236.1:0-1280 GCF_040683475.1 Kitasatospora sp. NPDC093558
AACCTGAAGACGCGCGTGAGGTCGGATTCGACCTCGTTGATGGGGAGGTCTCCGATCTCGCCCTTGCCGGTCTCCGAGTACCACCCGATCATCGCGCCGTCGTTCGTCCGGACGGCGTCCTCCACGTCGGGATCGGTCCGCGCTTCGTTGAGCTCGTGGTAGAAGGTGGCGACGACGTTCGCCCAGGCCTTGTCCCCGCCGCCGAACGCCGGGATGCCGTTGTCCCCGTCGGAGAACACCCCGACCGCGTAGTAGGCCGTGACGTGCTGGCCGCCCTTCCGCACGTGCACCGAGCCGTGGTAGCCGCCCAGTCCCTGGATCGAGTCGCCCGAGTCGTCGTCGATCTTGATCAGGGCGCGGCTGCGGCGGCCGTGCTCCTCCTCGCCACCGGCCCGCGGCTGGAAGCCCGGCGAGAAGTCGTCGACGAGGATGACGCCGCGCGGCAGCATCATGTCGATGACGCTCTGACCGGGATCGCTGGTGCCGAGCACCCCGGTCGAGAGGAGGTGCAGGGCGAGCGCTTCCGCATCGTCCTTGAAGAACCTCGGCCCCAGTTGCCCGGCGCCCTCGACCACGTGGGACGGCAGCATCGTGGAGGTGACCGGCCCCTTGTAGCACTGGGCGATCACGGCCTGGAGCGCGGTCCGACATTGCGGCCTTGAGCGACTGGTCGATGTTGTCGATGTCCGCCTTGTCCCAGGCGGCCGCGCCGCCGACGAAGCAGTTGACGAAGACCAGATCCGCGATCGTCCTGCCGCCGTGGGGCTTCAGGTCCCATCGCGGCGTCGGACGGAAGCCGTCGGGCGTCAGTGCCACAGCTGCGGCCGCGGCTTGGGCGGCCTCCTGCGCCGTCACGGAGACCTGCCGCTCGGCGTACGCCCGGTGGAGCGGCGAACCGGGCCGCACCACGACGTTGAGCGGTCTGATCTCCCCGTTCTCGGAATAGGTCATCACGATCCTCCATCCCGATCGGTTGCTGGGGGCATGACCTCCTCAGCCCCGGACTCAGCCCCAGCCTGGCCGATCGGCCGTCACCGCAGCGTGACGCGCTCCCCGGACCGACTACGGGTGGTACACCAGCAAATCCCGTCCGTGCAGCCAGGCGGCGACGGCCATGGCCTGCTCGGCCGGCATGCTGCGGCTCCAGGCCAGCAGGGCCTCGGCGAGCGTGAGTTCACCGCGCAGCAACTCCGTGAGCGGGGCCAGTTCGTGCCCGCCGAGGTAGGCCACCGGCCGGGGCAGCGCGGGGTGGGTGAGCGCGCGGCGGAACGCCACCTGAT
>NZ_JBFBDY010001237.1:0-1279 GCF_040683475.1 Kitasatospora sp. NPDC093558
AGCGGGACGTGCTCGGGGATCTGCTCGCCGAAGGCCGGCTCGATGAGCAGCACGCCGTTCAGCGCGGGCCGGTACACCCGCAGCCACGCGACGACGAGCACCAGCAGAACCAGCACCGGCACGCCCACCAGCAGCGGCAGGGCCGCCGCCGAGCCGACCCGCCCGGAGAGCGCCACCTGGAGGACGGCGGGCTGGACCTTCGGCGGGGTGTTCAGCTGGACGTCGGAGCCGAGCACGGGCTGCCACGGCGAGCCGACCGTCCCCGTCACCTCCAGCCCGGCGGTCTCGTGCCGGACGTGCTGCGGGGTCAGCAGGCCGCCGTCGAAGCCGCCGGTGACCCGCACCGGGAAGGACTGGGTCGACCCGGGGGAGAGGAGGACCGTGGACGGCAGGCCCGACACCTGGATCCGGCCGCCCGGCACGGACACGCCGACGCCGTCGACGGACAGCGGGAGACGGGCGGTGTGCGACGCGAACGACAGCGTGCCCGTCGCCTCGCCCGTGCTCAGGTCGATCGTGTCCGGCCCCGACCAGGCCACGGTGACACCCTGCCCGACGTCCGGGGCCAGCAACCGGCGGGCCTGCCGCAGGCGGATGTCGTCGCCCGCGCGCTGCAGGTAGGCGCCGAGGTCCTGGATGCTGCCGGGCACGAGCTCCCGGGTGTCCGCGACGACCTGGCGCAGCAGTTGCGAGCCGGTCGCGCCCGTCGCGAGGGGCAGGGCGTAGCCGACGAGGTCGGTGTGTCCGGCGAGCTTGGCGGCGCGCGCGTGCAGGGCGGCCGTCCAGGCGGCGGTCGCGGCGACGGGGTAGGCGGTGCCCGCCGCCGGGGCGTTCTCGCCGTCCGTCATCAGCACCACGGAGGCGATGGGCAGGGCGTCGCTGCGCTCCAGCTCGCCGAGCGCGGCGTTGAGGGCCGCGCCGATGTCGGTGTCGCCGTTCGCACTGGGGACGGCTGGCAGGTGCGACAGGATGCCGGCCGGATCCCCGGCGGTACCGATGTAGTGGGCGACGACGGTGGTGTCGAAGGTGTACAGGGCGACGTGGTCGGCGGAGGTGAGCCCGGAGAGGAAGGTCTGGAGCGTCTGGCGGACCGTCCCGTAGCGGCCCTGCTGCGTCATGGACGGGGACGTGTCGACGAGGACGACGTAGTCGGCGGGCTGGTGGTCGAGGCCGAGGGCCTGGTAGACCTCGGCACGCGTGGGCCGGCCCGGGTCGGCGGCGTGCGCGGCGCCGGGCCACAGCAGGACCAGCAGGAGGACGGCCAGGAGCCCGGCCGTGC
>NZ_JBFBDY010001238.1:0-1278 GCF_040683475.1 Kitasatospora sp. NPDC093558
GCGGGGGTGGCCACGCCGTAGGCGGTCCAGGTGCCGTAGGCCATGCCGGCGGCCCAGCCGGCGAGCAGGGCCCAGCGGTGGAACCAGCGGGTGAACAGGCCGCCGACCAGGGCGGGGAAGGTCTGGAGGATCCAGACGCCGCCGAGGAGCTGGAAGTTGATCGCGACGGTCTTGTCCATGGTGAGGACGAAGACCAGGGCGCCGACCTTCACGAGCAGCGAGACCAGTTTGGAGACGCGGGTCTCCTGCGCGGGCGTGGCCCCGGGACGGACGAGCTCCTTGTAGATGTTCCTCGTGAACAGGTTGGCGGCGGCGATGGACATGATGGCGGCCGGCACCAGGGCGCCGATGCCGATCGCCGCGAACGCGATGCCCGCGAACCAGGACGGGAAGAGCGTCGCGAACAGCTGCGGGATGGCGAGTTGGCCGTTGGCGACCTTGACGTCGGCGGCGAGGGCCATGAAGCCGAGCAGTGCGAGCAGGCCGAGCATCAGGGTGTAGAGCGGCATGATCGTGGTGTTGCGGCGGATGACGTCGCGGTTGGCGCTGGAGAGCGTCGCGGTGATCGAGTGCGGGTACATGAACATGGCCATCGCCGACCCCAGCGCGAGGGTGGCGTACGTCCAGTGGGCGTGCGGGTCGAGGAGGAGCGAGCCGTGCGACTTCCCGGTGGCGGGGCTGCTCTGGGCCAGGGCCTCGCCGGCCCGGTCGAAGACGGCGCCGAAACCGCCGAGCCTGAAGGGGATGTAGACGATCGCCACCAGGATGACGACGTAGATCAGGGCGTCCTTGACGAAGGCGATCATCGCGGGGGCGCGCAGACCGGAGGAGTAGGTGTAGGCCGCCAGGACGCCGAACGCGAGGAGCAGCGGCAGGTCCTTGACGTACCAGGCGCTGTTCCCGGTGCCGCTCAGACCCATGACGTCCAGGACGGCCTGGATGCCGACGAGTTGGAGGGCGATGTAGGGCATGGTGGCGAGCAGGCCGGTGAAGGCGACGGCGAGGGACAGGGCTTTGGAGCCGTGGCGTCCGCGGACGAAGTCGGCCGCGGTCACGTACCCGTGCCTGGCGGAGACGGACCACAGGCGGGGCAGGAACGTGAAGATCAGCGGGTAGACGACGATGGTGTAGGGCACGGCGAAGAAGCCGGCCGCCCCGGCCGCGTAGACGGCCGCCGGGACGGCGACGAAGGTGTACGCGGTGTAGACGTCGCCGCCGAGCAGGAACCAGGTGATCCAGGTTCCGAACGAGCGTCCGCCGAGGCCCCATTCGTCGAGG
>NZ_JBFBDY010001239.1:0-1277 GCF_040683475.1 Kitasatospora sp. NPDC093558
GCGAGGTAGAGGTCGGGGGCGGGGGCGTCGGCCGGGCCCGGGAGGCGGGCGATGCGGATGAGGAGCGCGCCGAGGAGTTGGCGCAGCAGGGCGCTCGTCAGGTCGGTGGAGGACGTGGCGGTGCGGAGTGCCGTGTACTCCGCTTCGAGTTCGGCCGCCGCCCGGTCGAACGCGCCGAAGTCGGCGGGCGGCAACTGCCGCGCGACCGGGCCGAAGCCGTCGAGCGTCGGGTGCGTCGCGGGCAACGGCGGTGGGAAGTCGGCCGTGAAGAGGAGCAGGACGGCGTCGAGGCCCGCCGGGCGCCCGTCGGCTCCGGTCG
Organism: Kitasatospora sp. NPDC093558; assembly: GCF_040683475.1. Taxonomy (NCBI): domain Bacteria; kingdom Bacillati; phylum Actinomycetota; class Actinomycetes; order Kitasatosporales; family Streptomycetaceae; genus Kitasatospora; species Kitasatospora sp. NPDC093558. Next base: position 320 of record NZ_JBFBDY010001239.1, read on the forward strand.
GGAGACGCTGCACCTGGCCGGGGCGCAGGTGCAGGAGTGTGCCGCGCGTGCACGGGTGGTGGACGAAATCGACCATCGCCGTGCCCTCGCCGCCGCGCACGAGCATCAGCTGGTGGAAGTCGAGGCGGCTCGGCCGGCGGGCGACGGAGTTCTTGAGGCGCCGCTTCAGCGTGTCGAAGGTCAGCACCTCGATCCCGGGGTGGGCGGGGTCGGGGTTGTCGTAGGCGATCTCGATGACGTCGTCGGGCTGTCCATTTTCGACCATGGTGAGTCCCGACTCTACCTCGTCGGGGAGGCGGTTCCGGCGGGATCGTGGAGGCACGGCGGCCGAGGGCCGTCACCTTCACCAGCACCTTCACCGCACAGAGAAGTGAGGACCTTTCACCATGTCCGCCACCGTCATCACCGACCCCGCCCAGCTGCCGATCGCGTTCGAGCACGCGCTGAACGCCGGCGACGTCGACACCGTCCTGACGCTCTTCGCCCCCGACGCGGCCATGCGCACGGTGGCCGGCGAGTTCATCACGGGCGCCGAGGCGCTGCGCGCGGAGTTCGGCGGCACCGTCGCCGCCCGCGGCAAGCTGACGAACGCGCAGCGACACACGTTCGTCGGCGCGGGGACCGCGTTGCTGGTCAACGACTGGACCCTGGAGATCGACACCCCCGACGGCGAACGGATCGCCCGGACCGGCACCACGGCCAACATCGCCCGCCAGGACCCGTACGCCGGCACCTGGGCGTTCGCCGTCCTCAACCCGCTCGGCACCGCCTGAGGCTCAGGGCGTGTCTCATCAACTCCCGTCTGCGGGAATTGTCAGACACGCCCTACTCCTCCACGCCCACGGCCTCGTTGAGGGTGTGCACGCGGTCGGCGGCTGCCGGGTCGGCGCCGATCTCCGGGGCCCGGGCGATCAGCAGGTCCAGGAGCGCGAGCGCCGAGGCCCGTTCGCGCTGCGAG
>NZ_JBFBDY010001240.1:0-1276 GCF_040683475.1 Kitasatospora sp. NPDC093558
GCAGTACTTATTCCCTTCAGTACCGGCGGCAAGGGTCCGGTACGGGTGCTGTTCCACGCCGGTCTCGGCACCATGGACTGCTTCCGGCCGCTGGCCGAGGAGTTGGTGGCCCAGGACCTCGGCCCGGTGCTCGGCATCGTCATCGACGACACCGACGTCTACTGCTCGCTCGATCCCGCCGAGGTCATCGAGCGGCTGGCGGACGACTACACCGAGCGCCTGCTCGCCGAGGGCCACACCCGGTTCCAGCTCGTCGGCTACTGCCTCGGCGGCCTGTTTGCCGCCGAGGTCGCCCGACGGCTGGCAGAACGCGGGGTGCAGGTCGAGGACTTGGTCCTGGTGAGCAGCCACCCCGTGGTCGTCGACGTCGAGGACGACCTGATGATCGAGATCCTCTTCGTCCCCAACCTGCACATCACCCTCCAGCAGACCGGTTTCGGGGAGATCGACTCCGCCGACATCCTGCGCGCTTTCACCGAGGTCATGCGGCGCCATGGCGGCCGGGTCCCGAAGGGCGCGCTGGCCGAGGTCGGCGGCGACGTCCGACTCGACCAGGCCGCGGCGTACTTCCGCCACCTCGGCGACCACAGCCGCGAGCAGCGCTTCGCCCGGTACGCGGCCGCCGTCGCCGAGGTGAACGGCCAGGAGATGCCGGCCGAGATGGTCACGGGGATGTTCCGCGTCTTCCGGCAGAGCTTCCTGTCCGCGCGGTTCACCCCGCCGCCGTACGCCGGGGACATCCGCTTCCTGCGCCCGAACGCCGACTCGGGCTTCGCGCCCGGCATGGACGACACCACGCTCGCCTTCTGGCGCGAGGTGTGCCTCGGCGACCTGCCGATCACCGACATCGAGGGCAACCACTTCACCTGCATCGAGGAGCACAACGCGCCCCGCGTGGCCGAGCTCATCGCCGCACCCATCAACGCCGCAGAGGGGATGACGCCGTGAACCGTCACTACCGGGAGGCCCTGGTCGAGGACCGGTTCGACCCGCTCGCCGTGGTCGCACAGCTCGTGCACTCCGGCCTGCTCACCGAGTACGTGGTGTACGAGCGCGGGCAGCGCTGGTACGTCGCGGCCGACCCGCTGGGCGAGATCCGCGTCGACGCAAACGAGGTCCGCAGCACCTTCGGCGCCACCGAGCCCTGGTCCGGGACGCCCTGGCGCGCCATCCAGGCCGCACTCGGCCAGGTACCGGTGGCGGGCTGGCACGCCTACGGCTGGGCCCGCTTCGAACTGGCCAGCGGCGACCGCAGAGCGGCGCACGCGACCCTGGC
>NZ_JBFBDY010001241.1:0-1273 GCF_040683475.1 Kitasatospora sp. NPDC093558
CTCCCAGCGCTCGGCGACCACGGCCGGGTCGACAGGACCCAGGGCGGCCTGCGCCAGGACCGCGCGCCAGCGCGCCACCAGCCACGCGTGACGGGGGTCGATGGCCGTACCTGTGCTCTCCACCTCCATCAGGGCAAGGGCCATCGACGAGAGCACCGCTGCATCAAGGCTCTCGACGTATCGCTCGACTTGGGTACGGGTCAGGCCCTCGACGGGTCGTGCCACGGGCTCGTCCACCTGACTGGCCGTCGCCTCGCAGCGGGCGGTCTCCACCACCGCGAGCAGTCCGCGCTCGCCGCCCGTCCCGTCGAGGACGGCGCCCGCGGCGGCGACCGCGGGGTGGTCCAGCAGCGCGGCCTCGATCTCGCCGAGTTCGATCCGATGGCCCCGGATCTTGACCTGGGTGTCCTCGCGGCCGAGGAACTCGATCTCCCCGCCGGGCAGGTAACGACCGAAGTCGCCGGTGCGGTAAAGGCGTTGTCCGTCCGGGTGGGCGATGAAGCGGTAGGCGGTCGTGTCCGGGTCGCCGAGGTAGCCCTCGGCCAGCCCAGCGCCCGAGATGTGGAGCTCGCCGACCGCCCAGACCGGGCAGTCCCGCAGCATACCGTCCAGCACCCGGAAGCCCTGGTTGGCCAGCGGCCGGCCGTACGGGATGCTGCGCCAGCCGGGCTCAAGTCCGTTGTAGGGGTGGTGGATCGACCAGATCGCGGCCTCGGTCGCGCCGCCCAGGCCGATCACATTGAGGCCAGGGATGCGGGCGGTGATCTCGTCCGGCAGGGTGATCGGGATCCAGTCGCCGGACAGCAGGGCGAGGCGCAACGTCGGCAACGTGAGGGCCGGCTCGGTTGCCAGGTACGTGGCGAGCATCTGCATCAGCGCGGGGACGGAGTTCCACACCGTCACGCCGTGCTCGGCGATCAGGGCGGCCCAGTGCGACGGATCGGTACGGCGCTCCGGGTCGGGGTAGACCAGAGAGCCGCCCACCGCGAGCGGGCCGAAGATGTCGTAGACGGACAGGTCGAAGCCGAGGTTGGCCAGGCCGAGCACGCGGTCGTCGGCGGTGACGCCGAAGCGGTGGTTGATGTCGGCGATCGTGTTGCCCGCAGCGCGGTGGCTGATCACCACGCCCTTGGGGCGGCCGGTGGAGCCGGAGGTGTAGATGACGTACGCGGGCGTGTCCGGATCGCCGCCGGTCGGCTCGGCCGCCGGGGTGACGGGCGGCAGCTGGTCCACGGCGATGACGGCGGCGCCTGCGGGCCAGTCGGCGCCCACC
>NZ_JBFBDY010001242.1:0-1272 GCF_040683475.1 Kitasatospora sp. NPDC093558
CGCAACTTCCGGCCAGGGCCGCGCCTTCGCCGCCGCTGCCGACAAGCACCTGACCGACGCCGAGGTGGTCACCCGATGATCCGCACCTTCGCCGCCGCCACGTTCGGCGGCACCGCCGTCGTGCACGACCCGGCGGTCGGCACCAACCACCTTCCGCCCCAGCCGCTCCCGACCGGCTGCGTTGCCCTGGACGACCAGCAGGTCGCCGCCTGGCCCCTGGCCGACCCGGCCGCCCTCGCGCTCGACTACCCGTTGAGCATGTGCTGGTCCCCGATCGTGCGCTGCAACCTGGCCTGCCCCCAGTGCCTCGACGACAAGACCGTGCGCGAGTCCACTCCGGCCGAACGGCGCACCCTCGTGCGCCACATCGCTGCCTCGGGCGTCCTGGGCGTCGACATCTCCGGCGGCGAACCGCTGCTGCTGCGCGAACTGCCCGACCTCGCCCGCGCGATCCGCAGCAAGGGCACCAGCGTGGTCAGCTGCACCACCAACGGCTGGCACCTCGCCCGCCGCGCCCGAACACTCGCCGGCGCTCTCGACGCGATCCGGGTCTCCCTCGACGGTGCCACCGCGGCCACCCACGACACCTGGCGCGGCCAGCACAGCTACCGCCGCGCCGTCGCGGGCATCGGCGCCGCCGTAGCCGAAGGGCTCTTCGTCCAGCTCCAGATGGTCCTCATGCAGGCCAACAAGCACGAGGCCCAGGAGCTGCTGGACCTCGCCGCCCACCTCGGCGCCGGCGGGGTGACCTTCTTGCAGATGCTCCCCATCGGCGACGGCGCCTCGCTCGCCGCCGAGCAGATGCTCACCGACGAGCAGGCCCAGGAGACCGTCGGCCCGCTGACCGTCCCGGCCGGCGTCCGGGTCCGGCTGCGCACCCGGCAGAGCGCGGGCGGCTTCACGGTCCTGCGGGCCGACGGCTTCGCCTGGCGCAACACCCCGGGCGCCACCGGGATCTCCGCGTTCGTCCCCGTCACCGGCCCGGCCGACCTTCGCCTGCCCACCTCCGGGAGCAGCTCATGACCAGCACCCCCTACGCCGCGAGGCGGGTGTTCACGCGGCGGATTCCGTTCGCGCCGACGCGCTACCAGTGCTTCGACGCGGCCCGGTTGCTCGCCGAGTCCGTCGTCGGCACCGACCCGGCGGTCAGCTGCGTGATCGGCATCGCCTCCGGCGGGATCGAGCCGGCCCGGATCATGGCCGACTACCTGAAGGTGCCCTTCCACACCGTCACCGCCCGGCACAACACGAGCGACGCGCCGTTCCAGCAGG
>NZ_JBFBDY010001243.1:0-1270 GCF_040683475.1 Kitasatospora sp. NPDC093558
CAGGAGCGTGCTCGGCGCCGTGCCGGCCCGCAGCCTGCGGTTCGTCAGGACGGTCACCCCGGCCTGGAACAGCACGATGAGGACCGGCGGTCCGCCGAGCAGCACCGCGCGAAGCACCGGGGAGTCGATCGCCAGCGCGACGAACAGCGCGAAGGCGGAGTAGAACTGCCCGTAGGCGAAGGCGCCGGCCCCGGTGAGCGCGAGGGCCCGCAGGCACTGCGGATCACGCACCACGCGGATCCGGGCACGGACCCCGTCACCGCTTTGGACCGCGACCGGCGGGCGCAGTCCGATCGGCAGGCCGATCAGGAGGATCGCGGCCGCGGCCGTGTAGGCGGTGGCGACGAATCCGAGCAGTGGCCGGTTGTCGCCGGAGACGTAGAGCACGCCGGCGATGAACGGTCCGAGAGCGGCGGCGGCGTTGGTGGCGATCTGCAGGAGGCCGTAGACGGTACTGCGGGCCGTCTCGCCCTCGAGGCTCTCGGCGACCAGCACGCGCACGAGCACTCCGTGGACGCTGTTGCCGAATCCGGCCAGGCACAGCGCGAGGAGCACCAGCATCGGGGTGGAGGTGAAGGCGAGGCCGCCGAAGCCGGCGCCCGAGCAGAGCATGCCCGCGGCCATGGTCACGGAGTACGGAAGCCTCGGGAGCCAGCGGCTGACCAGCAACGAGGACAGGCCGACGCACATCAGGAAGGCGAAGAGGTACACGCCGGCGGCCGAGGACTGCCCGCCGCCTCCCCGGGCCAGCATGACCGCCAGCACCGGCATCAGCGAGAACTTGCCGAACTGGCAGCACAGGTAGTTGAGTCCGAGGGTGCGCCGCAGCGCCGTCCCGCTCAACCCGGCTTTGCTGCCCGGGCGCTCGATGGTCTCAGTCATGGGCGGGGCCGTCCGTCCGGTCGTAGCCCAGGTGCCGTGAGAGGTCGTTCTCGCGGCTGAGGTCCCGCTCCCCCGGGCGTTCCTGCGACGGCCCCGTCGCCGGCCCCGGCGCCACGCTGAAGACCAGCCGCGCCACGCTCGCTGCGGCCTTGGCCTTCGCTTCGGCCGCGGTGTCCCCGGTGGCGATCACGTACCCGGCCCGGTCACCCGACCAGCGAACCGGCCCGAGGTGCTGTCCGACCTCGTGGAGGATGCGCAGCTCCGCCACGTCCGGATCGGCGGTGACCTGGTCCTGCCCGGTCACCGCGAGCAGCTCGCCGCAGGGGGCGTCGGCGAACCTGATCGCCGACCCGCGCAGCAGCGGCGGCGGCCCGGCCAACGGGTCGGT
>NZ_JBFBDY010001244.1:0-1269 GCF_040683475.1 Kitasatospora sp. NPDC093558
GCTGTTCTTCCGCCGGGGCGTCTTCCCCATGACCGTCCAGGACCTGCTCGCCGGCCTGCCCCAGCCGCCCGGCGGCCTGCCGAACGCGGTCTACCTCATCGGCGAGGCCGGGCAGATCCCGCCGGACGCGTCGCCCGCTCCGTACCGCGACTTCCGGTTCGCCATCACCCGCACCGCCCTCCAGAACAGGGAGGTGGACCTGCTGATCAGCACCGGCGCGGGTGACGACCCCGCCACCACGTTCCTGCAGGTCGCCGCCTGGGACCCGGCCGCCGGGGTCTTCAACTACTACGCGCGGATCAGCCCGAGCTGGGTGTGGTCCGGGGACTCGTGGTCGGCGCTGGCCCAGGAGTCACGCGGCAGAGGGTGCTTCGACAGCCATGTCAACGGCAGCGTCGTGATGAAGGAACTGACCCTGCCATGGAGCAACTGGCAGTCCCAGTCCGCGACCATCCGCCTCGCCGCCGACGACCCGCTGCGCGCCGACCCGCTGTTCGCCCAGGTGGTGGGCGCGGAGAACCTGGAGCCGACGGTCCGTTCGCTGGTCGGCCGCTGGACGGCAGCCCGCCTGGCGGCCGTCACCAGGACCGGGACCGTCGACCGGCCGGACCACCTCATGCGGCAGTTGTTCACGACCACCTCGGTCAACCTGGCCAGCAGCGCCGTCCAGAGCTCGACCATCACCGCGGCGAGCGACGACTTCCCCCTGCCCATCGGCTTCTGGCTGAACCGTCAGGCCCTGCTCGACGACCTGGAGCTGCCGGTCACGGCGTCCTTGCCACGGGTCCCCGCCGTCGAGTACGTGGCGAGCCTGACCGAGTTCGGCTTCCGCCTCCAGGAACGGGCCAGCGGTTTCTCCCAGCCCGGCGACACGTTCTTCGCGTTCGTCTTCCCCGAGGCAGCCTTCGAGGACAACGACGTCGTTCGCCAGATGGTGCAGAGCGGGCTCATCACGGCGAAGTTCGCCGCCTGCGCCCTCATGGTCGACTTCACCAACCCGGTCTTCAGCCCCGACCGGGCCCAGCTGATGACGTACGTTCCGACGGGTGCCACCGCGGTGGGCGGGCTTGCCACACAGATCGCCCAAGCGATCGCGCAGGCCGCCGCCGGGCTCCCGGCCACCAGTCCGGAGGCCCGGTTCGCCGCCGACTGGGCCCTGGCCGACACCGACTGGCCGAAGATCTTCGGCGGGCGCATCGACGCCTATCTGGGCCAGGTGGCCGCCCGTATCGGCACCCCGGCGGGTTTCCGGGACTACGTGCGGCTGGC
>NZ_JBFBDY010001245.1:0-1267 GCF_040683475.1 Kitasatospora sp. NPDC093558
CGGGCGCTGGCGCCGAGGATCGGCCAGGTGGTGCAGTGCTGCGGCCTGGCGGGGGTGGGCGAGCTGTTCGTGGACCTGGCGCTGGTCACCGGCGAGGAGCGGCACTGGGCGGCCGCCGGTGAGGTCGCGGCCCTGGTCCTGTCCCGCGCGGGCGGTGCGCCAGGCCGTCCCATCTTCCCCGGCACGGCCCTGCTGACCGAGTCGCCCGCGTGGGCCGCCGGCACCCCGGGCGTGCTGACGTTCCTGCGCCGCCTGCACCGCCGCACCGGCCCCCGCCCGGCCCTGCTGCCGGTGTTCTGAAACCCGTAGCCTGAGGCCGGATCAGGCCGTGGGGCGCGGGGTTGCCCGCTGTTACCGATTCTCCGGGCCGGGTCTCAGCGATCCAGGTATTTCGGCTGATTGTCGGTGCTGTCCGGTATGGTCCGGGGAGTTGGTGGTCTGGCGCGGGAGGGGGGTCTTGTGCGGGGGTTCGAGGCGCGTCCGGGTTTCGTGGTTCAGGCGTACCGTTTTGCGCTGGATCCGAAGTGGTCGAGGACCTCAACGTCGCCGGGATGCTCCGCAACCGCCGGCTCGCCAGGAGGATCGCCGACGCCGGGTTCGGCGAGATCCGCCGGCAGATCACCTACAAGACCGGCTGGGCCGGCGGCCGCGTGATCGTCGCCAACCGCTGGTACCCGTCCAGCAAGACCTGCTCGGCGTGCAAGGCAGTGAAAGCCAAGCTGCCCCTGCACGCCCGGGTGTTCACCTGCGACGCGTGTAGCCTGGTCATCGACCGGGACGAGAACGCGGCCCGCAACCTCGCCGGCCTCGCGTCGGGCGGCATCACGGGTACCGGAGTGGCCGGAGGCCCGGACGCGCAAGCGTCGAAACCGCGTGGAGCCGACCACAAGACCCGCACCACCCGCACCCGCCGCAAGGCGAGTGCGGGGCGGGCAGGCGGCGAAACCCTCCCCCGCCAGCGGGGCGAGGAGGAAACGCGAGACCGTACCCAGGACACCGAAGCGCAGCTCGCGCTCTGGTGACACCGTGACGGACCTCCCGGGTCGTAATGCCCGGGTTGCTGATAACCGACTATGGAATCAGGAACGGAAGAGCAATGACGCGTGGGCGCCGTCCCGTCCGGGCCGCGGCGGCACTGGGCCTGGCCGCCGCACTGCTGGTGGCGAGCGCGGGCTGCGCCGCGCCGCAGGCCGAGGACCGCTCCGCGGACGCCGCGCCGCCCGCGCCCGCCGCGCCGGCGGCCGCCCCGACCAGCGCGGATCCGGCC
>NZ_JBFBDY010001246.1:0-1266 GCF_040683475.1 Kitasatospora sp. NPDC093558
GTCGGCGGCGTTGTCCAGGACGAGGACGATCCTGCGCTCGCGCACCAGCGCCCGGAACAGCCCGGCCCGCTCCTCCGTGCCGGCCGGGACGGCGCCGTCGTCGACCCCCAGGGCGCGCAGGACCTGGCCGAGCGCGTCGCGGGCGGCCAGCGGGGTGGGGGCCATGCCGGCGAGGTCGAGCGAGAGCCGGCCGTCGGGGAACCGGTCGGCCAGGGAGTGGGCGGCGTGCAGGGCGAAGGCGGTCTTGCCCAGGCCGGGCTGGCCGCTGATCAGGACGACCCGGGGGTGGGCCGGGTCGTCCTCGCGGACCAGCTCGCCCAGGCGGGCGAGGGCCTCCTCGCGGGCCGTGAAGTCGGCGATGTCCCGGGGAAGGGCGAGGGCACCGGGGAACACGGGAGCGGCGGGGGGCTCGGCCGGTTCGGGGGTCTTGGCGGGCTGGCCCGGCCTGGCGGTGCTGGGGGTGCTGGGGGTGTTGGCGGTGTTGGGGGTGCTGGGGGTGCTACGGGTGGGCTGCGCGGGAACGGTTGTCGCGCGAGTGCCGCGCGGGCGTCCGGACTGGGCGGCCCGCTCCAGAGCCAGCGCGTCCGCCGCGTCCAGGCCCAGCGTGGCGGCCAGCGCCTGCACGGTGCGCCGCTGCGGCCCGCGCGTGCGGCCGCGCTCCATGTCGCCGAGGGCCCGCAGGCTCACCCCGGACCGTTCCGCCAGCTCCTCCTGCGTCAGCCCCGCCCGCACCCGGTACCCGGCCAGCAGACCGGAGAACTCCACGCCCCCGGCGACCGCGTCCTTCATCGACCCCACCCCTGATCCTGCCGGTACTTCTGCCACCCGTTTGTGCCTCAACCACTGCACGCAGGCAGAAGTATGCACGGTTTCGCGCGGCCCCGGTGCCACGGCACTGCTGCTCAGTGCGTGTGCCAAGGGACTGCGGCGGGCGGACGGGCCGACGGGCCGCGGTCGGACGGGTGCGCGGGGCCGATGGCAGAACTGCCCGTAGTTCTGCCTGTTCGCGCGCAGGCGGAACAGCGGAAGGGGGCGGAAATAGGACGGGCGGAAATGGGCGAGCGGAACTGGAGCGGGCGGAAATGGGGCGAGCGCGGACGCACCGGCCGGCTCGGACCGGGAGCCGGCCGGCGGGATCGGGACGTCGGGAGCCGGCCGTCGGGAGCCGCTCTTCCGGAACGGCCCGGCTCAGGCCCTGCCCGACCGGAGCTCGTCCGCACGCTGCCGGGCGGCGGCCGCGTCGCCGGTGCGGCCCACGGTCCTCAT
>NZ_JBFBDY010001247.1:0-1265 GCF_040683475.1 Kitasatospora sp. NPDC093558
GACGGCTCCCGCTTCCCGGCGCTGCGCCACCTCGGCCTGCAGAACAGCGAGTTCCAGGACGACATCGCCGCCGCCGTCGCCCACGCGCCGGTCATGGCCCGGCTCGAAACGCTCAACCTGTCGATGGGCGTCCTCACCGACCAAGGCGCGGGCGCGCTGCTGGAGGGCCAGCCGCTCACCCACCTCCGCGCTCTCGACCTGCACCACCACTACCTCACCGGCGAGATGCAGGAGCGCCTGCGCGAGGCCCTGCCCGGCGTCGCGGTCGACCTCTCCGGGGCCGGCAAGCCGGACGACCGCTGGCGCTACGTCGCCGTCGCCGAATAGCCGTGGCGGAGTAGCCCCGGCCGAGTAGCGCTGGCCGAACGGCCGTCACCCACAACCTCCATCCACCACCCACCCGACCCCGCCAGGAGTGGACATGACCGTCGACCACCACCTCGGGCGCTTCCACGAGCTGCCGATCCACGACTTCGCACCCGGCGCCCGCAAGCAGCCCGCCGCCGGCGCCGTCGCGTGGCGCCTCTCCCTGGAGTACGACGCCCCGCACGACTTCGCAGCCCTCTGGGAGGCGTTCCTCGACACCGTCGACCCGGCCGCCGTCCGGGCCCTGGTGATCGGCTCCTGGTGGCAGGGCGACTACGAGCCGGTGAAGGCCGTCGTCGACGCGCTCGCCGACGCCGCCGAGCGCCTGTCCGCCCTGGAGGGCCTGTTCCTCGGCGACGTCACGTTCGACGAGTGCGAGATCTCCTGGCTGGAGATGGGCGACGTCACCCTCCTGCTGACGGCGTTCCCCTCCCTCACCGAGTTCGCCGTGCGCGGCGGCACCGACCTGGTGCTCAAGCCGGTGCGCCACGACCGGCTGCGGTCCCTGCGCTTCGAGGCCGGCGGCCTGCCCGCCGAGGTCGTCCGCGCCGTGACCGCCTCCGAACTGCCCGCGCTGGAGCGCCTCGTGCTCTGGCTCGGCGTGGACGAGTACGGCGGCGACGCGACCATCGACGACCTGCGGCCCTTCCTCGACGGCACGCGGCTGCCGGCGCTGCGCCACCTGGGCCTGGCCAACAGCGAGTTCCAGGACGAGATCGCCGCCGCCGTCGCCCACGCGCCCGTGGTGGCCCGGCTCGAAACGCTCGACCTGTCGATGGGCGTGCTCTCCGACGAGGGCGCCGCAGCCCTGCTGGAGGGCCAGCCGCTCACCCACCTGAGCATCCTCGACCTGCACCACCACTACCTCACAGACGCCATGCAGGAGCGCCTCTGCGAGG
>NZ_JBFBDY010001248.1:0-1264 GCF_040683475.1 Kitasatospora sp. NPDC093558
GGGGCAGTGGAAGGCCATGAACCGCCTGCCGTCACCCCGATGTCTTGCCGCAGAGGGCGTCGTCGATGAGGGCCTGGTAGAGGCGGTCGGCCTTCTCGGGATCGCTCTTGTCGTACTCGTTGGTGGACAGCGTGAGCTGGCGGCTGCCGTCCGGCGTGCCGATCAGGGCGGTCGAGTAGCCGGGCATGTCGCCGAGGTGGCCCCAGGCCTGGCCGCAGGAGAGTTGGTAGTGGATCAGGCCGAGTCCGTACTCGTCGCGACCGGCGCCGGGGACGTCGGCGGTGGTGGTCATCTCGGCGAGCTGGGCCGGGGCGAGCAGCCGGCCGCCGAACAGTGCCGCGTGGAAGCGGTTGAGGTCGGAGGTGGTGGAGATCCCGGCACCGGCCGCGTCGGCGATGGTCGGGGAGATCCGGGTGACGTCCGCCGGGCCCTCGGGGAGTGCGAGGTAGGCGTGCGCGTGCGGCCCCGGGACGGCGGTGGAGAAGACCGGCAGGGAGGTGTGGCGCAGCCCGAGCGGCCGGATGATCCGCTCCTTCACCGCCGCCTGCCAGCTGTGCCCGGTGACCTGCCGGATCAGCATGCCGATGACGACGTAGTTGGTGTTGGAGTAGTGGAAGCCCTGGCCGGGGGCGGAGTAGGGCGGCATGGCGGTGCCGATGGCCACCAACTGCCGCGGGCTGTAGGCGACCCAGCGTCCGGTGGCGAGGTACTGCCGCTCGCCCGCGTCGTCGTGCGGGTGGCTGCGGGGATCGTCGGAGTAGTCGTGCAGTCCGCTGGTGTGGTTGAGGAGTTGGCGGACGGTGATGGCCTCGCCGCCGGGCACGACGCCCGGCAGGTGGTGCTCGATCGGGTCGTCGAGCGCGAGCCGTCCCTCGGCGACCAGCTGGAGGGTGACGGTCGAGACGAAGACCTTGGTGACGCTGCCGATCCTGAACCGCCCGTCGGCGCGCGCCGGCCGGCCGGTCGTCAGGTCCCGGACGCCCGCCGCGCCGCGCCAGACGGCGCGTCCGTGGTCGCGGACCTCCGCGAGCGCCGCCGTGCTTCCGCCCTGCTCGACCAGGGCGTCCAGCTCGGCCCGTAAGCCGGTGGAGCCCCCGCGCGGGGTGGTCGGAGCCGCTGCGGCTCCGGGCGCGAGCGCGGCGAGAGCAGCGGTGGCAAGGGCGGTGGAGGCGATCCGTAGACCGAGCCGGCAGGTACGAGTGGTGGTCATGCCGTCAGGTTCGCACTGCGCGGTGCCGGCCGGCATCGTCCTGCCGACCGGCGC
>NZ_JBFBDY010001249.1:0-1261 GCF_040683475.1 Kitasatospora sp. NPDC093558
GACGGGGAGGGCGGCTGTCACGCGTCGCGTCGCTCGGCGGCCTCGGGGGGCTGTCACGCGTCCCGCCGCTGGGCGACGACGGGCGGCTGTCACGCGTCGCGTCGCTTGAGGACGACGGCGGCGCCGATGAGGGCGGCGAGGACGTAGAGGCACATCACGCCGAAGCCGGTCCAGGGGGCGAGGTCGTGCGGGCCCTGGTGGAGGGTGGCGAGGGCCTGGCCGGCGTTGCCGGGCAGGTAGGGGGCGATGGTGTCGCGCCAGGAGCTGGGCAGGGCCTCGGTGAGCAGCGGGAGGAGCATGAGGACGCCGAAGACGCTCGCGATGCCGCCGGCGGTGTTGCGGATGAGGGTGCCAAGGCCGACGGCGAGCAGGCCGACGGCGGTGAGGTAGAGGCCCATGCCGAACACGACGCGGGTGACGCCGGGGGCACCGAGGGTGGTGTCGAGGTGCTTGCCGGCGAGGATCGACTGGCCGACGAAGAAGGCGACGAGGCAGGCGGCGGTGGACACCGCCCAGGCGACGGCGCCGAAGACGGCGGCCTTGGCCCACAGCACCGGCAGGCGCTTGGGGACGGCGGACAGCGAGGCGCGGATCATGCCGGTGGAGTACTCGCCGGTGATGATCAGGACGCCGAGGACGCCGATGGCCAGCTGGGCGAAGTGGTAGCCGAGGAGGCTGTGCTCGGCGGCGCCGAAGTGGAGGCGTTCGTCGGCGGGCAGGCGGTCCCAGCGGCTGACGGTGCCCCAGCACAGGAGGGCGCCGAAGCCGATGGTGAGGGCGACGGTGATGCCGAGCGTCCAGTAGGTGGAGCGCAGCGAGCGGAACTTGATCCACTCGGCGTGGACGGCCCGGGCGAGGGTGACGCCGGGGCGGGCGGGCCGGGAGGAGGGCGCGAACACGGGGGCCGCGGCCGGGACCGGGTCGGCGGTGGCGGCGGTGGCGGTGGCAGTGGTGGCGGTGGTGGTGGTCATGCGGCCATCTCCTTGACCGGCTGGGCGGGGGTGACGACGGCCTGGTACTCCACCGCGTCCTTGGTGAGCTCCATGAAGGCCTCCTCCAGGGAGGCCTGCTTGGGGGTGAGTTCGAACAGCACGAGGGAGTGGGCGGCGGCCAGGCGGCCGATGCGCTCGCTGTCGGTGCCGGTGACTTCCAGGCGGTCCGCCTCCCCGGTCCCCCCGGCCTCCCCGGCCCGCTCCACGTCGACGCCGGGCAGTTCGGCCAGCAGGTCGCGCAGCCGCTGCGCGTCGGGGGTGCGCACGAG
>NZ_JBFBDY010001250.1:0-1260 GCF_040683475.1 Kitasatospora sp. NPDC093558
GTCGCCCGCCCCGGCCCCGGTTGGCCCGCCCCTACCGCGAGTTCACCTGAAACCTCCGAGGATGCCCCGGCCTTCAGGCCGGGGAGGAATCGGACTCCTGCGGAGCAGGTCAAAGACCGGCGATTCGCCGTCAAGGCGGACCGCCGCCCACGCGATCGGGTAGGCTGCCCGCTGTGCGTAGCGAGAACCAAGCGCGTACACCGTGCTGATCGAGAACCAAGACAGCACATGCACCTCCAAGCCTTGCCGTACCAAACCGGGCAGGTTCCGACCCGGCTGGTGCTGATCGTGTAAGAGCTGACGGTCGCTGACCATCAGCCGACGTGAGCCAGGAATCCCCCTGCTCTAGCTGGGGGAGGGTTCAATCCGCGAGTGCCTGGATCGCCGCGTAGCTGGGGACGTTCGGCATCGATGGCAGGACGCCGTCCGTGCGCAGGGTGACGGCGGCGTCCACTGCTGCGCCGAGGGCGATGCGGAAGAGCAGGCCGCCGAGGCTGACGCGGCGCACGCCGAGGTCGGCGAGGGTCTTGAGGGACGGGCCGCCGGTCGAGGCGAGGAGGTTGAGCGGGAGCGGGGTCGCGGCCACCACCTCCGCGATGGTCGCCGGGTCGTTGAGGCCGGGGACGAAGGCGCCGTCCGCGCCCGCGTCGTGGTAGGAGGCCAGGCGGGAGACCGTCTCGACGGTGTCCGGTTCGCGCTGCCAGTGGGTGTCGGTGCGGGCGTTGACGAAGAGCAGGGGTGCGGCCGCCTTGATCGCGGCGATCTTCGCCGCGTGCACGTGCGGCGGGGTGAGGCCGCCGTCGGCGCGGCCGTCCTCCAGGTTGATGCCGACGGCGCCGGTGTCGGCGAGTTCGGCGGCGAGGTCGGCGACCTCGGCCGGGTCGTCGCTGTAGCCGTTCTCGATGTCGACGGTGAACAGGAACTTCCCGTGGCCGAAGCCGCGGGCGAGCCGGAGCATCTCGGCACGGGTCGCGCCGGTGCCGTCCGGCAGTCCGGCGGCGGCGGAGACGCCCAGGCTGGTGGTGGCGATCGCGGGGAATCCGGCGGCGGCCAGCGCGGCGGCGGAGGCGTGGTCCCAGGCGTTCGGCAGCAGGAGGGGGTCGCCGGGGCGGTGGTGCAACTCGCGGAAGGCGTCGGCGGAGGCGGTGCTGGTCATGGCTGCTCCTCAAGAGGTGTGGTGGTGGGCGGCGTCCGGGGCGATGATCGCCCCAGTTTCTCGGGTCAGGAGCGCGGCGCGGCGGCGACGTGCCCAGCGCGGCC
>NZ_JBFBDY010001251.1:0-1259 GCF_040683475.1 Kitasatospora sp. NPDC093558
GGCGGCCCCGACCACCGCTGCCAGCCCAGCAAGGAGCCCCGCCGTGCCGACGGCCGTACCACCGGCGAGCGCCGAGCCGCCGACCTCGTCCTGCGCACCGTCGCTCCCCGGCGTCGTCCGGGTCGAGCGACCAGCCGTTCCCGTAGCCGGCGTGCCGCGCCGGCGTGCCGCCGCTCTCCGTCCCGCCGCCTTCCGTTCCGCCGCCTTCCGTCCCGACGTCGAGGGCCTGCGCGGCGTCGCCGTCCTGTCGGTCCTCGCCTACCACGCCGCCGTGCCCGGCTTCACCGGCGGCTACGTCGGCGTCGACGTCTTCTTCGTCATCTCCGGATTCCTCATCACCGGCCTGCTGACGGGCAGTTCGCCCGGTCTGACCGACTTCCTCGCCCGCCGCGCCCGCCGCATCCTGCCCGCCGCCGCCGTCGTGCTCGTCGCCACCGCCGTCGCCGGCGGCGTCCTGCTCGACCCGCTGCGCGGCACCGACCTCGCCCGCGACCTGATCGCCGCCGCCGGGCAGTACGCCAACTGGCGGTTCGTCGGCCAACAGACCGACTACCTCGCCGCCGGGCGGGACCCGAGCCCGCTCCAGCACTTCTGGTCGCTCGGCGTGGAGAACCAGTTCTACCTCCTGTGGGGCGTGCTGCTCCTCGGCCTCGCCCGCTGCCTGCACGGCCGCCGCCGCACCGCCGCGATCACCCTCGTGACGGTGGGCGTCGGCGCCGCGTCGCTGGTGCTGTGCGTCCGCTGGACGCAGACCTCCGCGCCGCTCGCGTACTTCTCCACGGCCGGTCGGCTCTGGGAGTTCGCGGCGGGCGCGCTGGCCGCCCTGCTCGGCGGGGCGCTCGGCGGTCGTGGCCGGGCGCTGCGGACCGTCGGGTGGGCCGGCCTCGCGGCCGTCGTCGCGTCCGTCCTCCGGTACGACCACACCACGCCCTTCCCTGGCATCGCCGCGCTCCTACCCGTCCTCGGCACCGCCGCCGTCCTCCTCGCCGGCCCCGGCAAGGCGCCGGACGCCGGAGCGCTCCTCGCCACCCGCCCGCTGCGCGCCGCAGGGCGCCTCTCGTACGCGTGGTACCTGTGGCACTGGCCCGTGCTGACCATCGCCCAGGCCCGGTACGGCACGCTGCCCTGGCCCGTCCAGCTCGCCCTCGTCGCGGCCGCCGCCCTGCCGGCCTGGCTCACCCTGCGGCTCGTCGAACAGCCGCTCCGGTACGGCAGCAGCCCGGCCCCGCGCCGCGGACTCGCCGTCGGTGCCAGCGCAC
>NZ_JBFBDY010001252.1:0-1259 GCF_040683475.1 Kitasatospora sp. NPDC093558
CTTCTTCAGGACGTCCTCGGCGGGCTTGCCGTGGGGCGTGTACGCGCGCTTCTTCTTCGTCTCGCCGCTGTCGGGCCAGTCGTCCCACATCCACCAGCAGACGCCGGCCCACCAGGGCTTGCCGTCGAAGGTGGCGAGCAACGCCTCGTAGGCGGCGGCCTGTTCGTCGGCGCCGTCGCGGCTGCTGACGGTCCACGAGTACGGCGCGGTGGTCGTGCCGCGCTGGCTGACGTAGCCGGCCTCGGTGAAGAGGATCTTCCGCTGGTTGCTCTGGGAGAAGGCGGCGAGTTCGTCGGCGATCGGCTGCCAGGCCTGGCGCAGCTGGGCCGGGTCGGTCGTCGCCTTGTCGGCCAGTGGCCAGTAGGCGTCGATGCCGATGAGGTCGAGGTCCTTCCAGAAGGGGATCCGCTGGTACTCGTCGTAGTTGGCGGCGTACGTCAGCGGGCCCTTGAAGCGGTCGCGGACGGCGGCGATGACCTTGCTCCAGTGCGCGCCGTCCTGGGAGGTGCCGGCGAGTTCGGTGCCGACGGAGAGCTGGTCGACGCCGTTGTCGGTGGCGAGTTGGGCGTAGTGGGTGATGAAGCCCTCGTAGGCCGTGAACCAGGCGTCCGGGTCCGACGGCTTGATCCCGGCGCGGTCGCCGCCCTTGGTCAGGTCGACGTGCGGCTTGACCATCGTCTTGAGGCCCGCGTCGTGGGCGAGGCGGATGATGTTGCGCAGGCTGTCGTCGGCCGCGGTCTCGTCGGTGGTGCGCATGGCCGAGTCGGTGACGCGGTCCTGGTACCAGGTGGGGGTGAAGGTCACCCACCGGGTGCCGGTGGCGGCGATCTGCTGGAGGTAGGTCGCGGCCTGCGGGCTGTCGTAGTCGTCGGTGTTCCACGAGGGGAGCGTCATGCCGCGCATCTCGCTCGTCTTCCCGTCGTCGGGGCGGCCGGTCGGTGGGCCGGCCGTCGGGGTGGGCCTGGGCTTGTCCTCGTCGTCGCCGGACTCCGAGGAGCATCCGGCGGCGACGAAGAGGACGGCCAGGGCCGCGAGGGCGACGGCCGTCCTCTTCATGCGGTTCACTGCTGAGAGCTCCTCACCTGTTCGGGGCGTTCAGTTGGCGAGGTCCATCGGGCCCACGAAGGTGTAGCCGAGGGCCCTGATGCCGTCGATCGTCTGCTGGAGCGGCGTCACGTCGTAGTACGGGTGGTAGAAGAAGCTGGCCACGCCGTCCCGGACGGCGAGGTTGGCCCTGGCCGAGTTGACCAGGTCGGCCG
>NZ_JBFBDY010001253.1:0-1258 GCF_040683475.1 Kitasatospora sp. NPDC093558
GATCGCCGTCGGCCCGGGGTGGGCCCGGGCCGACGGCGGCACGGCGTGCGTCGGGGCGGCGTGCGTCCGAACCGCGTGAACCCTTCCGTACGCAGCATCCGCAGGAGTGTGAGTCGATATGCCCGGAACCGATGCCGGCGGGAACAGCGGCAGCAGCCCGAACTACCCGTGGGAGAACGCCATGAAGGCGTTCGGGATGGCCGACTACCCCTCCCGGGACGAAGTGGCGAATCCGTCCGTGGTCGGGGACTGGCTCATGGGCGGCGTCTACTGCGACACGAAGGCCATCACCGAGTCGGACCGGGACATCGTGGCCGTCCTCTCGCCGCCGAAGAAGTCGAAGACGGACAATCCGGCGAAGTGGTACGTGGGCTTCAACGGCAACTGGCACGGCAACGGCGACGACAAGCCGGGCTGGCTCTACGACGCCAACAAGTGGGTCCACTTCACCAGCGGCTGGACCGACGCGATGGCGGCGCTGTACACCGGCGGTGACAACAGCGCCACCAGCGTGCCCAGTCTGAGGTCGGGCAAGTACCTGATCGACCACCTCGGGCTGCTGCTCGACGAGATCAAGGCCGGCGTCCACCGGGCGGCCGACTCCCTGGACGTCGAGGGCAGCGACTTCCAGGGCTCCGCGGCCGGCGAGCTCAAGTCCTACCTGACGAGCTTCGAGAGCGCCGTGAACACCCTCAAGCTGGAGATGACGCTCCACGAGGACCCGTCGAAGGCGCTGGACGACGCGGCGAACAGCCTGCAGGAGTCCTACAGCAAACTCCTGACGGCCCGGGTGAAGTGGTTGACCGTCAACGAGCTGGGGGCCACCGTCAAGGCCTTCAGCACCCGGGCCTCTCCGGTGCCCTGCCTGCGCGCGGCGCTCAAGCAGCTGATCGTGCCCGCGTACGCGGACACCGTCAACAAGACGGTCATCTCGAACGGGGTGGACGTCAAGTCGGACGCGTTCCGTGCCATGGTCGAATCCCTGGCCAAGAAGATCTGGCGGGACAACCTCACCGTCACCCTCGATGTCGACGCCAACCTCGTCCTGGGTGACCTCGGGGACAAGTTCACCACCGTCAAACGGCGGCTCAACACGAACTTCAGGGTCGACGCCCCCACTCCGAGCGCCATCGCGCCGCCCGCGCCCCCCGGTTCGGGCGGTGACGGCAGCGGCGGGAGCGGTGGCGGTGGTGGCGGTGCCGGCAGTGGCGGTGACGGTAGCGGCGGCAAGGGCGGCGGCGGAGACCTCGGTCTCGAC
>NZ_JBFBDY010001254.1:0-1257 GCF_040683475.1 Kitasatospora sp. NPDC093558
GCCCCGAGCCGATTCCACTGAGCCTCAACGCGGCGCCGTCCGTTCGCCGGGACCTCGCCGCCGCTGCGGCAAGCGCGGCAGCCGCAGCCGAGCCGCCGGCGGAGCTCCTGCGCGCGGTCGGCCGCTATGCCCTCGCCCGGGTGGACGGCGGCCGGCAGACCCTGCAGGTGCACCGGCTGGTGCAGGCGGTGATCCGTGCGGAGATGTCGGACAGCGAGCGCGAGGAGGCTGCTCACCTGGTCCATCGCGCCCTGGCCGAGTCCCGCCCGCAGTTCGGCGACGTCGACGACCCGGCCGCCTGGGCCGCGCTGGAACAGCTGTGGCCGCACCTGTCGGCCTCCGACGCGCACGCGTGCGACGACCCGGCCACCCGCCAACTCCTCGTCGACCGGGTCCGATACCTGCGCCGACGCGGTGACCTGGAGCGGGCCGACGCGCTCGGCCGGTGGCTCGACACCTTCTGGACCGGAAGGCATCGCGCGGACGAGGGGCAGATCCTGCTGCTGCGCTTCGAACGTGCCAACGTTGCTCGGGCACAGGGGAAGTACGCCGTCGCGCTGGCCCTGGACGAGGACACCCTGGACCGGCAGAAGAGCCGGCTGGGGGAGGACCATCCCGCCACACTGCGTACGGCGGGATCGTTGAGCGCCGACCGCAGGGCGCTGGGTAGCTTCACGGACGCGCTCCAACTGGACCGTGACATCCTGGGCAGGCTGAACGCCTCACTCGGCCGGGACCACCCGCAGACCCTGGCGGTGGCCAACAACCTCGCCATCGACCACCGTCTGATCGGCGACAGCGCCGCGGCTCGCGACCTCGACCGCGACACCGCCGCCCGCCGTCTGGCCGTCCTCGGCCCGCAGCACCCCTACACCCTCACCAGCCGGTTCTGCCTCGCCCGCGACCTGCGCGAACTCGGCGAGCACGCGCCATCCTGCGCCATCCTGCGCGAGACCGTGGCGACCTGTGAGCAGGTCCTCGAACCGGACGACCTCACCGCGCTGCGGGCCGCCGATTCGCTGGCGGTCTCCCTGCGCAGGCTCGGGCACGAGGAGGAGTCCGGCCGGCTGGCCCGTCAGACGTACGACCGCTACCTTGCCCGCTACGGTCCCGGTGCCGCCGACGCGCTGGTCTGCACGCTCAACCTGGCCGCCGTGCACAGCGCCGAGCACGACCACGACACCGCCTGCGAGCTGGCGGACCGTGCCCACCAGGGCCACGCCCGGCTGTTCGGCGACCGGCACCCGCTCACCTCGG
>NZ_JBFBDY010001255.1:0-1255 GCF_040683475.1 Kitasatospora sp. NPDC093558
CGAAGGTCGAGTCGCCGCGGTTGTGGTAGAGCGCGGGGTCGTTCAGCCAGGACGGCGACTTGGCGGTCGCGTCGGCCGGGGTGCGGAAGCCGCGCCCTCGGCCGCGGCCGACGCCGAGCGCGACCGCAGCGCCGGGGACCGCCTACGGGCCTGGCTGGAGCGCCGCGACAAGGTCGCCCCGGCCGACCGCCGGACGGTCGCCCGCCCGGAGCGCTTCCGCCTGACCCCCGGCGCCGCCCTGCCCGAGCGCCCCTCCGTCCCGGCCCAGTCCCCTCGCGCCGAGGCCGAGCCCATCCCCGCCGAGCCCGACTCCGTGCCGACCGCCCAGGCCTGACCGGACGACGGCCGCACCCCTCCGTACCGTCCGACTCCCGGAACACGCATGCCGTCCGCCCACGCCCGTCCGTCCCGGCCGAAGGCCCTGAACATCGCCGTGGCCGCCGTGCTGGTCACCGCCGTCACCGCGACGGCGGCCGGCCTCAACGACCCGCACCTGAAGGACATCGCCCAGCAGCTGGTGTCCAGCGCCGAGACCTCCTCGCCGAACTGGAAGGCCCAGTTCGCCTCCATCGAGGACATCAAGGACGGCCGCGGCTACACCGGCGGCATCATCGGCTTCTGCTCGGGCACGGGCGACATGCTCGACCTCGTGAAGCACTACGAGCAGCTCAAGCCCGGCAACGTCCTCGGCAAGTACCTCCCGGTGCTGCAGAAAGGTCAACGGCTCGGCCTCGCACTCGGGCCTGGACCCGGACTTCGTCGCCGACTGGAAGAAGGCCGCGCAGGACCCGGCGTTCCAGCAGGCGCAGCAGGACGAGCGGGACCGCGTCCACTTCAACCCGGCCGTCATGCAGGCGCAGACCGACGGGCTGCGCGCCCCCAGCCAGTTCGCCTACTACGACGCCATCGTCATGCACGGACCGGGCGACGAACCGGTGAGCTTCGGCGGCATCCGCGCCGCCGCGATGCGCAAGGCGAAGATGCCCGCACAGGGCGGTGACGAGAGGACCTACCTCGCGGCCTTCCTCGACGCCCGCCGGGCCGCGATGAAGACCGAGGCCGCCCACGAGGAGACCGACCGCGTGGACACCGAGCAGCCGGTGTTCCTGCGCGCGGGCAACCTCGACCTCAGCACGCCGCCGGCGTGGAAGGTTACGGCGAGTCGTTCCGCATCGACCACTGACGCCGTACGACGGGGAGAGGGGCGGCTGCTCGCGCAACCGCCCCTCTCGGTGTTCCCCGGTGCGATCACCAG
>NZ_JBFBDY010001256.1:0-1254 GCF_040683475.1 Kitasatospora sp. NPDC093558
CGGCCTTGACCGCGGCCGCCAGGAACTGCGGCGTGCCGAGGGCCACCATGCCCTGGGCGTCGTTGCCGCGTCCGTGCAGCAGCACGCACACCGGCAGGTTGGTGCTCGCCGTGGCGCCGGGCGGGAGCATCGTCACCATCGTGACCTCGCGGCCCCGCGCCGCCGAGCGCACCTTCTCGACGTGCACCGCGCCGGGCGCCGCGTCCGGCACGCTGCCGACGGTGCCGGTCATCCCCAGCACCTTCTTCAGCCCCACCCCGCCGGGCCGCCACCCGGCGAGCCTCCCGCCCGCGGCGCCGGCCCCGAGCAAGGGAGGCCCGCCCGCGCCGCCGGCCCCGAACCGCAGCAGGCGCCGGCGCGACACCGCGGGGTCGGCGGGGGGCGCCGGGGGCTGTGCCGGGGGCTGCTCGGTGGTGCCGTCGGTGGTGCCGTCGGTGTGTGTGGTCATGTGGGGTGGCCTTTCGCCGTGCGGTTGTTCGGGTTCGGCCACGGTTGGCGCGCGGCGGTCCACCGCAGCGACATCAGCACGTTTCCCCCGGTCAGGCCGGTTCGGGCGACCGGCCACCGTTGTTGACGAGGGATCGGGCTGCGCGGTTCCGCCCCCTCGCTTCACACATCACGCTTCACCTCTGGTCCGTGTGTGAGGTGTCCGGCCCTTCTCACTGCCCGAGGTGCCCGGGGTTTCCGAGGGGTCGGACGAACGGCAGGTCCTGCGGCCGCACGTGCTCGCGCGGGCCGGCCGCGCGCAGCACCACGTCCAGTACGCGCGCCGGGTCTGCGGCGTACGCGTGCGAGAACCACGCCATGTTCGCTTCCACGACGGCCCAGCGGTGGCCCGGGCGGTAGGCGTCGAGCAGCTGTCCGACGTCCAGGACGACGGCGCTCGGCAGGGTGAGCCCGGCCGCGGCGACCAGCCGGGCGACGAACTCGGCGATCTCCGCGGCGGCGGGGTCCGGGCCGAGCGGGTCCGGGCCGAGCGCGCGCGGGTCGAGAGGGCGCGGGTCGAGAGGGCGCGGGTCGAGGCGGCCGAATACCGCGTACCGGCTCGCCGTGGCGATCCGCCCGTCCAGCAGGAACAGCCGGTACTCGGCCGCGAACGTCACCACTTCGGAGAGCAGCACCGGCGTCGCCGGGTCCAGGCCGGCGGGCAGCCGGGAGCCGTCGGCGTAGACGTCCGCCGGGAAGGACTTGTCCCGTGGCGGCTTGACGAACGTCGGCCGGTCGAGCGCCCAGGCGTCCGCGACGGTCGCGGCC
>NZ_JBFBDY010001257.1:0-1252 GCF_040683475.1 Kitasatospora sp. NPDC093558
GTGCTCGACCTGAGCGGCATGAAGCGGATCGACGTCGATCCCGAGACCCGCACCGCCACCGCCGAACCAGGCCTCACCTGGGGCGAGTTCGACGCCGCCACACAGAAGCACGGCCTCGCCCTGCCCGGCGCTCGCAACACCGATGTCGGGATCGCCGGTCACACCCTCGGCGGCGGCGTCGGCGACCTCTCCCGCCAGTACGGCCTCACCAGCGACAACGCCGCCTTCTTCGACCTGGTCACGGCGGATGGCCTGCGGATTCGGGCCGACGCCGAGCAACACCCCGAGCTGTTCTGGGGCCTGCGCGGCGGCGGAGGCAACTTCGGCGTGGTCACCCGGTTCGGTTTCCGGCTGCACCCCGTCACCCACGTCCTGGCCGGACCGCTGATCCACCCCGCCCCACAGGTCCGGGCCGCTCTCCGCGCGGCCCGCGACTGGCTGGCCACCGCGCCCGACCAGGCCTCCCTGATCGCCATCGTCTGGACCGCGCCACCCCTGCCGTATGTCCCGGAACACCTGCACTTCGAACGCGGCGCGATGCTCATCCCCACCTGGTTCGGCCACCCGGACGACGGCGAGGAGATCCTCGCACCGCTGCGCAAAGGCAGCCACGGCGGCCCGCGACCGGTCGCCGACGGGGTCGCGCCGATGCCCTACGCCGACTACCAGCGGCTGCTGCCCTCCCCGCCCAACTACGCCGACCAGCACGTCTACAACCGAGGCGAGCTGCTCACCGAGCTCTCCGACGCCACCATCGACTCGCTGCTCGGCCAGTGGGACGCCGCCGGCCCGAACTTCTCGGTGGTCCTCGGCGCCCTCGGCGGTGCGATCAGCCGCGCCCCGGCCGGACCCACCGCGTTCACCCACCGGCAGGCGCAGTGGTTCGCCGAGATCTGCGCCCAGTGGTACGGCGCGGCGGACAACCCCGTCCACGTCCGCGCCGCCGTACAGGCCTGGCGCTCGCTCCAGCCCGTGACCCGGGGCCCGTACCTGAACCTGCTGCCCGACCCCGAACCCGAGTGGGTGCATGCCGCCTACGGCGCCGACACCTACCAGCGGCTGGCCCGCCTGAAGCAGACCTGGGACCCGCAGAACGTGTTCCGGTTCAACGCCAACATTCCACCCACTCCGTTGCGGACCGACGAAGAAGAAGGCCGAGAAGCATGAGCGAGCGAAGCGAGCGAATCATGAATAGGCGCGTATGGGCGAATGCCCCTGCCGAGCGAAGCGAGGCGGGCGCATGAGCACCGCC
>NZ_JBFBDY010001258.1:0-1248 GCF_040683475.1 Kitasatospora sp. NPDC093558
CCGCCCGCCCGCCGGCTCCCCAGGGCCGGCGGACGGACGGGTCCGCCGTCCGGGGTGCGCGGCGCCCGACGCGCCCCGCAGCCCGGGTGCCACCACTCTGGCGTCCGCGCAGGTCGGAGGGCTATCCGCAGAAGTACTCAACCGCGGATCTGAGTATCCGTACTCATTTCGGCGCGCCCGCCGTCGGGCCGGAACCGCCGGGGCGTCCCGCCGCGTCCCGGTACGGTACGGCGAGGCCGGGCGGACCCGGCCGTTCCGAGGAGGGGACCCGATGACGATCGTGCCGCTGATCTTCACCAGCGGACTGGCCAGCGGCATCAACGCGTACGCGGTGGTGCTGCTGCTCGGGCTGCTGGGCCGGTTCGGGGGCGCCGACTCGGTGCCGCCCGCGCTGGAGCGCACCGACGTGCTGGTCGCGGCCGCCCTGCTGTTCCTGCTGGAGGCGGTGGCCGACAAGATCCCGTACGTGGACAGCGTGTGGGACGTCGTGCACACCGTGATCCGCCCGGTCGCCGGCGCCACCGTGGCCGCGCTGATCGCGAGCAGCCACCCGGGCTCGCTCGGCGAGGTCGCGGCGGGCGCGATGGGCGGGACGACGGCGCTGGTCAGCCACCTGGTGAAGGCCTCGCTGCGGATGGCCGTCAACACCTCGCCCGAGCCGGCCAGCAACATCGCGGTCAGCCTGGCCGAGGACCTGTCGGTGGCCGGCCTGGTCACCCTGGCGATCTTCCACCCCTGGCTGGCCGCCTCGATCTCGGCCGTCCTGCTGGCGGTCGGCGTGCTGCTGGTCTGGCTGGCGGTCAGCAGGATCCGCGCGTTCCGGGCCCGCCGCCGCGAGCGCAAGGCCGCCCGCGCGCGGGCTGCACAAGGGGTGTACGCGCCGCAGCCATAGGATCTGGTGCATGGCACGGATCGTCATCATCGGCGCAGGAATGAGCGGGCTCGCGGCGGCCTCCCGGCTGGCGACCCTCGGACACCGGGTGACGGTCTGCGAGGCGAGCGGCACGTACGGCGGCATGGTCGGCCGGTACGAGCGCGACGGCTTCGCCTTCGACACCGGCCCGGGCCTGCTCACCCTCCCCGCGGTCTACCGCGACCTCGCGCTGAAGACCGGCCGCGAGCCGCTGGAGGAGCTCGTCGAGCTGGCCCCGGTGGACCCGGAGAGCCGGCACCTGTTCCCGGACGGCACCGCGCTCGCCCTGCCCAACGCCTCGCGTGGCGGCGTCGCCCAGGCCCTGGACGACGCCT
>NZ_JBFBDY010001259.1:0-1247 GCF_040683475.1 Kitasatospora sp. NPDC093558
CGACGCGCTGGCCGCCGGCCGTGGGCGGGATCTCGCCGCGGAGGGGGTCTGCGTCCTGGCGATGGGCGGGGCGATGAGTGTCGGACGGTTCGCCGGGCTGCTCGGGCCGGCCGGGCTGGGGCTCCGGCTGGCGGGGCTCTGCGACGAGCAGGAGCGCGGCTACTACGACCGCGGCTGGGCGCGGGCCGGTGCCGATCCGCGGGACGTCTTCGTGTGCGCGGCGGACCTGGAGGACGAGCTGATCCGCGCACTGGGCGTCGACGCGGTGCGGGACGTCGTCCGGGCGCAGGGCGACCTGCGCACCCTGGAGGTCTTCCTGCGCCAGCCCGCGCAGCGCAACCGCACCGCGCAGCAGCAGTTGCGGCGGTTCTTCGGCACGAAGAAGGGCCGCAAGATCCACTACGGGCGCGTCCTCGTCGAGGCCCTCGCCCCGGAGCGCGTCCCCGCCCCGCTCTCCGGGCTGTTCGCCGCCCTCCCGGCGCCTGAACTGTGCTGATCCTCAACGGTGTTCGCGCCGGCGTTCGCTGCGCGAGGCGACGCCCACCACCTCCTCCGTGACGGTCAGCACCCCGCAGGACTCCGCCACGTAGCGCAGCGCCTGCCAGTGCCGCTGCTCGTCGAAGTCGGCGAGCGCGTCGGCGACGAAGAACGCCTGGAGGCCGAGGGCGAACGCGTCCGCCGTCGTCAGCAGGCAGCCGAGGTGGGCGTAGACGCCGGTGACGAGCAGCTGGTCGCGGCCGTGGACGGCGAGCAGGGCGCTGAGGTCGGTGCCGTGGAAGGCGCTGTAGCGGTGCTTGGTGATGACGGTTTCGCCCGGCAGCGGTTCGAGGAGGCCGGTGATGCGGTGGTCGTCGGGGAGGTGGCCGAGGCCCGGGCCCCAGAACTCGGTGAGCAGGCCGCGCGCCGAGGCGGGCTCACGCGGCGGCTGGACGGTGTAGACCACCGGCACGCCGGCGCGGCGGCAGGCGACGAGCAGCAGGCCGATGTTGCGGGCGGCGGGCCCGCCGGGGTGGTCCCGGCCGAAGGCGCGCAGGAAGTAGTTCTGCATGTCGTGCACGAGGAGGACGGCCCGTGCGGGTTCGAGGCGCCAGTCCACGCGGTTGAAGGAGAGGCAGCGCGCGTCCGGCAGGTCGTAGGGCTCGATTCGGGGCAGGGGCATGCGGTCTCCTCCAGCGGATGCGAGCGGGTGTCCGCGCACGGCGCCGTCCTCCGGAGAGTGTGGGCCCGCCCGGAACGCGCGGCCTATG
>NZ_JBFBDY010001260.1:0-1246 GCF_040683475.1 Kitasatospora sp. NPDC093558
GGCGTACTTCTGGCGCTCGTTCGGGTCGACGGCGTTCCTGGCACGGTTGCGGTTGACGACCCAGAGCACGATGAAAATGATGTCGAGCATGGCGAACTCCTGTCGACCAGCGGGTGGTTGACGATCAGCCGAGGAGGGTCCAGGATGGCGGCGCGCTCGGGGCGTGTCAACGGAGATTAACGCCAACATCTTTCACATCTACGACAGTTGATGCGGAATCGGCTCGTGCTCGCGCACCCTCCGGCGTACCTGCGCCACCACCGCCGAGCGTGCGAACGCCCGCGACACCGTGACCAACCAGGCCGTCTCGGCGGCGAGGTCGGGCGCGAGCTCGCCCGGCGAGTAGCCCGCGCCGTCCACGGCGGGCCGGTGCCCGGCCGCCGCCGACTCCAGCGCCGCCGCGAGGACGGCCGCCTCCACGACGGCCGCGTCCCCCGCGCTCGCCTCGGCGGCCCAGCCCGCCACCCGGGGATCGGCGTGCGCCCGCAGCGTGAGCTGACCGTCCCGGATCTCGATGACGCGCCGGTAGAGCGCGAACTCCGGGTTGCGCAGCACCCCGCCGAGGCCCAGCACCCCGGCCTCCGCGGTGAGCGAGATCTCCGGCACCGCCGAGTGCAGTGCGGACCACAGCGGCTGGAGCCGGCGGTGGTCCCGCCAGGCCCGCACCCGCTGCGCCGTGCGGGTCAGGAACGCCGCCCACACCGCGAGCGTCATGCCGCCGATGCCGAAGAGCAGCGTGCCCAGCGCGACCGGGGCCGAGGCGGCGTCCTCCTCGATCTCCTGGCGCCCGGTGGTCAGCGTCTCCCACAGGGGCACCGCGCTCAGCGCCGACCAGGCCAGTCCGCACGCCGTGCCGACGGCGATCAGCCGCAGCCCGGTCCGCGGCAGCCCGGGGGCGACCTCCCCGGAGGACCGTAGGATCGCCAGGCCGAACACCGCGACGCACCAGCAACTGTGCGCCGTGAACAGCGTGTTGAAGAGCGTCAGCAGCAGGCGTCCGTCCGGGCCGGCCACCAGCTCGGGGCCCACCGGCCGTGCCCCGCCCGCCACGTACGCCGCCGCGCTCACCACCATGACGGCCGCCGAGC
Organism: Kitasatospora sp. NPDC093558; assembly: GCF_040683475.1. NCBI lineage: Bacteria > Bacillati > Actinomycetota > Actinomycetes > Kitasatosporales > Streptomycetaceae > Kitasatospora > Kitasatospora sp. NPDC093558. The sequence goes on from NZ_JBFBDY010001260.1 coordinate 1,089, forward strand.
CGACCGCCTGCCGCCGCTCGGCGACCGGGCCGGACGCCGCCGGCCGCACCGCATACCCGAGCAGGGCGATGGCGCACTCCGCCCCGAGCTTGAGCTCGCTGCCGAGCAGCGGGACGTACCGCGCGGCTGCCTCCCACGGCACGGCGGCCCGGGTGGCC
>NZ_JBFBDY010001261.1:0-1245 GCF_040683475.1 Kitasatospora sp. NPDC093558
TGACGGACACGCCGGCGCCGTTCACGTTGGCGTCGATGACCAGGCCGGTGATCATCCAGGTGCCGTGGCGGGCGTCGTAGGCGACCGACGGGTCGGAGACCCGGGCCCAGCTGCCGCCGCCCTGGTAGGTGGTGATGCCGGGCAGCATGCCGTGCTGCCAGGTGGTTCCGCCGTCGGTGGAGGTGTTCCAGCTGATGTCCGAGGAGCCGCCGTCGGTGAAGCGGCCGACCTGGGAGGAGGAGACGATGGTGGTGCCGTAGGCGAAGGTGTCCGGCTCCAGCTCGGTGGCGTGCTGGCTGGTGGAGTTGGTGAACGGGTCGGTGCTGACCTGTACGAGGTTCGGCCCGGTGCCGTTGACCGTGAGCGTGAAGGTGGCGGTGTGGGTGGCGGAGGTGCCCGTGCCGGTCACGGTGATCGGATACGTGCCGGACGGCGTGCTCGCGGCAGTGGAGACGGTCAGCGTGGACGAGCCTCCGGCCGTCACCGAGGACGGGCTGAACGCGGCCGTGACGCCGGAGGGCAGACCGCTCGCCGACAGGGCCACCGTCTGCGCCGAACCGGCGGTGACGGCCGTGGAGACGGTGGAGGTGGCGGCCGCACCGGCGTTCACCGTGGCCGAGGCCAGGCTGTCCGCGAGGGAGAAGTCGTCGGTTGCCGCACCGGTGACCTGGACGTCGTCGTAGAGCGTGTACGTCGCGTCGCCGGGCCAGTTGTCGTCCTGGTTGCTCAGCGTCAACGTGTACGCGTGACCGGCCGTCAGGGAGCTGGTGATCTGCTGCCAACCGGCGCCGCTGGTGCAGGTCTTGGGCAGGACCGTGCTGGTGGTTCCGGCCGTGGTGTCCTGGAGTGTGGCGGTGGCCCAGTCGTAGGTGACGGTGTCCGGGCAGGTCACCTCGTACCAGAAGGACAGGGCGGGGCTGCCGGACGGTGCCGTGAAGGACTGGCTGATCGATGAGAGGCCGTTGGTGGGTGAGGTGCTGCCGAGCATCGCGGCGTAACTGCCGCCGTGCGGGCCGCTGGTGGTGACGGAGGCGGTGCCCGTGGCGGTCCAGCCGGTGAGGTTCCCGGCTTCGAAGTCACCGTTGGTGATGCCGGTCGCGGCGGTGGCCGGGGTCGCGGTCCAGGCCGCTCCCGCGAGGACGAGGGCCACCGAGGCGAGGGCGGCGAGCATGCGCCGCCGCGCGGGTGTTGTGCGAGGGTGTCGCATCCGAACTCCTTGCGTGGGGTGGGAGGCGCGGATGACAG
>NZ_JBFBDY010001262.1:0-1245 GCF_040683475.1 Kitasatospora sp. NPDC093558
CCAAACTCGACGCCCGCGGCATCGAGAAGCTCTTCGCCAAACTGCGCGGACTCCAGGAGCAGGGCGTCGCCTTCCTGTTCATCTCGCACCACCTGCAAGAGGTCTACGAGCTCTGCAGCACCGTCACGGTCTACCGCGACGCCCGGCACATCGTCACCGCCCCGGTCGCCGACCTCGACCAGCACGCCCTGGTGGAGGCGATGACCGGCGAGTCCTCCCGCGGGACGGAGCCCAGCTGGTCGGCGGCCGGCCGAGCGCTCCCGCAGGACGCGCCGCCGCTGCTCGACGTCACGGGCCTGAGCCTGGCCGGCCACTACGGGGACGTCGACCTGACCGCCCGGCCCGGCGAGGTGGTCGGCCTGGCCGGCGCCGCCGCCAGCGGCAACGTGAAGCTCGGCGAGACCCTCGCGGGACTGCACCGCCCCGGCGCCGGGACCGTCACCGTCGCCGGACAACCGGTGCGCACCGGAAAGGTCCCCGCCGCGCTCGCGGCCGGCATCGGGTTCGTCCCCGAGGACCGGCACATCCAGGGACTGATCCCGCAGCGCAGCGTCGCCGAGAACGCGACCCTCACCGTCACCGACCAGCTCGGCCCGTACGGCACCGTCCTGCCCTCGCGCACGCGCAGCTTCGCCCAGCGCATGATCGGCGACCTGGACATCAAGACCCCCGGCCCCGCGACCCCGGTGTCCGCGCTGTCCGGAGGCAACCAGCAGAAGGTCGTCATCGCCCGCGCGCTGGCCACCGAGCCGCACGTCCTGGTCGCCATCCGCCCGACCAACGGCGTCGACATCAAGTCCAAGGAAGCCCTGCTCGGCACCATCCGCCAGGTCGCCGACGACGGGAAGTCCGCCCTGATCGTCTCCGACGAACTCGACGACCTGCGCGTCTGCGACCGCGTCCTGGCCATGTTCCAGGGGCGCGTGGTCGCCGAGTTCGCATCCGGCTGGAGCGACGAACAACTGGTCGCGGCCATGGAGGGCATGTCCGGCCCGACCGACACGAAGGAAAGCAATGTCTCCCACCACTGAGCTCCCCGAGCTCCCCGGCGCGGCCGTCGACGCCCCCGCGGGCCGCCGCCTCGACCTCGCCCGCTACCGCGATCTGTCGCTCGTCCCGGTCCTGTTCGTGCTGGGCGTCATCGGCTTCATCGTGTCGCCGGCGTTCCTCACCTCCGACAACCTCCTCGGCGTCGGCCAGCAGGCCACCGAACTGAGCCTGCTGGTCCTCGCCGAGGCGCTCATC
>NZ_JBFBDY010001263.1:0-1240 GCF_040683475.1 Kitasatospora sp. NPDC093558
GCGACGTACAGGTCGGCGCTGCCCGACGGGATGCGCACGCCGACGCGGTCGCCGCAGCCGATGCCGTGGCCGGCCAGGACGCCGGCCAGGGCGTCGACCTCGTGCAGCAGGGTGCGGTAGTCGAGCACCTGGGTGCCGGTGTCCAGCGCGGGCGCGTGGGGGTGAGCGTGCGCGGTGGCGGCGATGATGTCGAGCAGGCTGCGCGGGTGGGCGGGCTGGGCCACCGGCCAGGCGGCCGCGTACCCCGGGTGGGGGCGGTGCAGCGTGCCTGGGCCGGCCGTGTCCTGGCGTGCGTCCATGGGGGGTGGTCCTCGGCTCCGGTTCCTGGGTCAGGTCCGTCGGGTCTGGTGGGCGGGGTGCGGCGTCACCCGCGGGGTGGGCGGGTGTGAACGCGCACGGGCGTCACGCGGGGTGACGCCCGTGAAAAAGCACGTTCACTCACCATGACTCGGTGGGGGGTGCGGCGGATGCAGCGGGAGAGCGGTCAAAGGAAATTCTCATCATCGGCGCCTGGTGGGACGGCAGAGGAACGAATCGAATGCCATTTCGGTCTTTATAGGGTGTTTTCGCTGGTGAAGCGTAACGGCTGCGGGAAGACGGTGCCGTGACGGGAGGGATGGGAGTGATGAACGCCATGCGACCGCGACGCTACCGGCTGCGGCGGCACCGCACCCGCTGCGGGGGTGAACGAACCATTCACCCGGGCGACGGACAGTGACGGCGGCCTTGACCTGGGCGGACTCTTCGCGAACAGAGGGGATCGGTCCCGCGGGCCGGGGTGAGGGGTTCGTGAGGGCAGTGCGTGGGCCCGCGCGCCGGCGCACACGCATTCGACGTAGGAGGTACCGGGGGCGCCGTGGACCGGCCCCGGGGATTCTCCCGAACATCCCCCCGAACCCCCCACCGGGCGTCCCCGCAGCGTCCCCGCAGCGCCCCCGGGGCGTCCCCGCAGCGTCCCTGGGGCGTCCCCGGGGCGTCCCCGGGGCGTCCCAGCGTCCCGACCGGCCTCTGCTAGCGTCGTGCCCCGTGAGCCTGGTCTGGTACGCGGCGTACGGCTCGAACCTGGACGCCGCCCGCATGGCCTGCTACCTCGCCGGCGGGCGCCCCGAGGGCGCGGTGCGCGACTTCCCCGGCTGCCGCGACCGGCGACCTGCGCGGCGCGACGCCGCCACCGTCCTGCCCGGCACGCTCTACTTCGCCACGCACTCGCCGGTGTGGGGCGGCGGCCGGGGCTTCTACG
>NZ_JBFBDY010001264.1:0-1237 GCF_040683475.1 Kitasatospora sp. NPDC093558
GGCGCCCCCACCGCCCTACCGCCGTTCCGGGCCCGGTGTCACCAGCGGGCGCCGGCCAGCACCTCGCCGTAGTCGCGGGCAAGGCGCGCCTGCTCCAGGTCGGACTCCACCATCATCCGCATGAGCTCGGCGAAGTCGACCTTCGGCTCCCAGCCCAGCGTCTCCCGCGCGTTCCCGGCGTCGGCGCAGAGCGTCTCCACCTCGGCGGGCCGTACGAGCCCGGGGTCCACCTCGACGTACCGCTCCCAGTCGAGCCCGACGCACTCGAAAGCGATCCTGGCCGCGTCCCGCACCGAGTGCATCCGCCCGGTGCCGATGACGTAGTCGCCCGGCACGTCCTGCTGGAGCATCAGGTGCATCGCCCGGACGTAGTCCCCGGCGAAGCCCCAGTCGCGGACGGCGTCCAGGTTGCCGAGCAGCAGCCGGTCCTGGAGGCCGAGCTTGATCTGCGCGACCGCGAGGGAGATCTTGCGGGTCACGAACTCGGCCCCGCGGCGCGGCGACTCGTGGTTGAACAGGATCCCCGAGACGCCGTACATCCCGTAGGACTCGCGGTAGTTGCGGGTGATGTAGTGGCCGTAGGTCTTCACCACGCCGTACGGGCTGCGCGGGTGGAAGGTGGTCCGCTCGCTCTGCGGGGTCTCCGCGACCATGCCGAACATCTCGGAGCTGGAGGCCTGGTAGAAGCGGATGCGCCCGGGACCGCCGGCGGCGGCCGCCGGCTTGTTGATCCCGCTGACCATCCGGATCGCCTCCAGCACCCGCAGCACGCCGGTGCCGTTGACCTCGGTAACGAGTTCCGGCTGGCGCCAGGACATCGGCACGAACGAGATCGCCCCGAGGTTGTAGACCTCGTCGGGCTGGATCGAGTCGACGGCGGAGACCAGGCTGCCCTGGTCCATCAGGTCGCCGTCGACGAACCGCAGGTCCGGGATCAGCCTGCTGACCCGGTCCTTCCGCGGATTCGCCTGTCCCCGGGTGAGGCCCCAGACCTCGTACCCCAGGGAGATCAGGTGTTCGGCCAGGTACGACCCGTCCTGGCCGGTCACCCCGGTGATCAGTGCACGCTTGGACATCCGTTCCCCTTCAGCCACTGCTCGCGGGCCGTTCTCGGCACTGCCAGCGAACCAGAGGCAGCGCTAAGGAATTTGCGAGACTTCCGGCCGGACGACCACCCCACCGCCCCCGGCGCCCAACGCGAACGGCCCCGGCGGGCGGGTAGCCGCGCCGGGGCCGT
>NZ_JBFBDY010001265.1:0-1233 GCF_040683475.1 Kitasatospora sp. NPDC093558
CCTCGGGCGTCCCCGGCCGGGTGCCGGTCCAGCGCGGCGCGCGCACCACCACCTCGCTCAGCGAGCTGCTGCCCGCCACCGCCCCCGGCGTGCTCGTGCCGGACCTCCCGGTGCTCTCCGCCGACGGCACCCCCGACCACCTGCACGCCCGGCTCGGCGCGACCTTCCTGCTGCTGCTGGTCGCCCCCGGCACCGCCGTTTGGTCCGCCGAGCACTGGCTCGGCGCCGGACTGATGCCCCGGCTCGCGGAGGTGGCGAACGCCCTGCCCGTCCCGGCCGAGGTGCTCGTCACCGAGGAGTACCCGGAGGCCGGCCCGCACACCGTGCTGCTGATCCGGCCGGACGGGCACCTCGTCGGCGTCACCCAGGGCGCCGCCGCCGAGGACCTGCTGGCGCTCGCCGACCGCGCCCGCGGCGGCCCGGCACCGCTCACCGGCGCGCCCGAACCCGACGCCGAGCCCGCCCCGGAGGCCGTCCCCGAACGGCTGGACCCCTCTACCGCGCCACCGCGGTGACCCGGGTCTCCCGGACCACCGTCACCCGGATCCGCCCCGGGTAGGTCAGCTCCTCGGACACGCGCTGCAGGCCGGGCGCGAGGTGCGGGTGATGGTGCGGCCCGAGGGGCTGATCGCCCAGGAGGTCGCCCGGCCGGGTTCGGGCGCGCATCCGGAGTCGGGTCCGTCCGAACGGCCTACTCGGCGGCTTCTTCCGCCGCTTCCTCTTCGATGGCCGCGCGCACCACCCGGAAGGCCATCCCCTCGGAGTAGCCGCGCCGGGCCAGCACACCGACCAGCCGCCGCATCCGGGCCTGCGGGTCCAGCCCGCGGGTGCTCCGGAGCTTGCGGTCGACGAGGGCCCGGGCGGCCTCGGTCTCGTCGTCGTAGTCGAGCCGGGCCACGGCCTGCTCGACCAGGTCGGCGGCCACGCCCTTGGTCCGCAGCTCCTGGGCGAGCGCCCGCCGCGACAGGCCCCGGACGGCATGCCGGGACTCCACCCACGCCGCGGCGAAGGCGGCGTCGTCGATCAGCCCAACCTCTTCGAGCCGGGTGAGCACCCCGTCGGCGACGTCCTCCGGGATCTCCCGCTTGCGCAGGGCGTCGGCGAGCTGCTTGCGGGACTTGGCCGCGCCGGTGAGCAGCCGCAGGCAGATGTAGCGGGCGAGGATCTCGGGATCGGCGGTCTCCTCAGATGTGCCCCGCTTCGGCTCGCGCGGCCGCGCCGCCTCACCATCCG
>NZ_JBFBDY010001266.1:0-1231 GCF_040683475.1 Kitasatospora sp. NPDC093558
GAGGACGACCCCGTCCCCGCATACGTAACGGCCGGCGAGGGCCTCCTGGAGGTCGGCGAACTCGGCGCCGCCGTCCGCCTCATGGAGGCCGCCCGGGCACTGCCGCCGAGCCCCGACACCCCGCGCGCCACCACCGTCCTCGGCATCGCCCTGCGCGCCCGGGGCGACTTCCGCCGCGCCCGCGACGTCCTCACCGAGGCCCTGGACAGCACCGAGCCCGACCTGCACCACCTCGTCCGCCGGTACCTCGCCAGCGCCCTGTTCCGCCTGCACGAGTTCGCCCGCGCGGAGGAGGTCCTGCGTCCGGTCGCCGAGGACGCACAGAGCCCCCACCACCCGGAGGCCGTCCTCCTGCTCGCCCAGATCGTCGACAGCACGCCCGACCGCGAACAGGACGCCGCCACCTGGTTCGAGGCCGCCATCCGCTCCGGAGACCTCGACGTCGCCGGCCGCGCCCGCGTCCACTACACGTCGTTCCTCCAACGCCTGGGCGACGAGGACCGCGCCCGCGAGGTCCTGGCCATGGCCGGCGAGGAGCCCCGCGCGCTCCCCGCCGCTCCCCCTGTCCCACCCCCACCCTCGCCCGAAGGCCTCCCCGCCGTGGTCCTCCGCCTCCTCGCCGAACTGGCCGACGCCGAGGACGAACCCGTCGAAGCCACCTACTGGCGCACCCGCGCGGACGCCGCCGACGCCTGACCAAGCCCGATCCCGATCGGTTTCCGCGACCTCAAGGGGTCTGGGACTCGGAGTCCGCCCACGTTGTGCTGCTGGTTCGCTGCGGTCCGGACGAGCGTGACCCGAGCGCCAGTGCGGCAGCGGTCACCACGGACAGGACGCCCCAGGCGGCGGTGTAGCCGTGTGTCAGGTCGCTGATGAGCCCGAGCAGAGGCGGTGAGGCGATGACGGCGATCTGGTTGACCGCCATGACCGCGCCGAGCGTGAAGCCGGCCCGGTCCGGCGGCGCCGACTCGGACAGGTGGGCGACCCAAGGGCCGTACCAGCCGATGCCGAAGAAGCCGAGCCACAGGAAGTCCACGACCGCCACTGCGGGAACGTGCCCCGCGGGCGTCATCAGCAAGGCCGTCCCCGCGATGACGGCGGTCATGCTGCCCGCGACGGTGCGAAAACGGCCGTGCCGGCTGCGGTCGCTCCATGCGGCCAGGACGACGCGGCCCAGGCCGCCGGCGATCTGCACGCCCACGAGCACCGACGCCGCCGACGCGGCACCGAC
>NZ_JBFBDY010001267.1:0-1231 GCF_040683475.1 Kitasatospora sp. NPDC093558
ACGACGGCGTAGGTGACCGGTGCCCCGTCGAGCCGGCCCTCGATCGCGCCGTGCAGGGGCGCGGTGTAGCGCCCGGTGCCCGAGCGCAGGGCCCGCTGCAGTTCCAGGTCGGGGTTGACCCCGGGGTGCAGGCGGCGGAAGAACTTCACCAGGTAGCGGTCGTCGACCACGACGGAGCTGTTGCTCTGGTCGGCCCCCAGCGGGCGGCTGGTGCGCGGCGGGGCGGGCGGGGGCCAGGCGGTGCGGTCGGGGGAGGGCTCGCTGCTGAAGCCGAGCGGATGCACCGGGCGGCTCTTGGCGACCAGGTCCAGCAGGTCGCGCACGAGGTCGTGGTCGCCGGTCGCCTCGTACACCACCAGGTCGTCGAGGCCCGCGATGACGTAGGGCGCCACGGACTGGGGCGGGTGCGAGCGGATGCCGACGGGCACCTGGTAGTGCTCGCTGGCGCCGTCGTCGAAGTCGACCCGCACGACGAGGATGAGCCCGGTGGCCCCGTCGCGGCCCGCGGAGCGGCTGAACAGGGCGTCCTGGACCACGGACACCCGGGTGTGCGTGCGGTCCTTGCCGGCGTACCAGCGCTGGCGGGGCAGCCAGACGTCCAGGGCCCGGGACAGCCGGGCGGGCAGGTCGGGCACGGCGGCGGCGGTTGCCGGCGGGGCCGTCACCGCCGGCCGCCGGGGCAGACGCAGAACCAGTAGAAGCCGTGGCCCTTGAGGGCGAGCCGGTAGGGGCGCTCGGTGACCGGGGGGAAGGCGACCTGCCCGGTCACCTCCACCGGGGTGCGCCCGCGGTACCAGCCGAGTTCCAGTTCGACGGGCTGCGGGTGGCGGGAGAAGTTGTTGACGCAGACCATGGCCGACTCCCGGCCGCCTTGGCGGTGGGTGCGGCTGTAGGCGAGGACCGCGGGGTTGGAGGTGGCGATCTCGGTGAAGTCGCCGAGCCCGAAGGCGGGATGGCGGCGGCGGGCCTCGAGCATCCGTCTGGTCCAGTGCAGGAGCGAGGAGTCGTTGCCGAGCTGGCTCTCCACGTTGACCGCCTGGTAGCCGTAGACCGGGTCCATGACGGGCGGCAGGCTGAGTCTGCCCGGGTCGGCGCAGGAGAAGCCGGCGTTGCGGTCCGGGGTCCACTGCATCGGGGTGCGCACGCCGTCGCGGTCGCCGAGCCAGATGTTGTCGCCCATGCCGATCTCGTCCCCGTAGTAGAGCACCGGCGAGCCGGGCAGGGAGAGGAG
>NZ_JBFBDY010001268.1:0-1229 GCF_040683475.1 Kitasatospora sp. NPDC093558
CGCGGGCGGCGAGTCGGCGAGCACGGGGGCGGTAGCGGGCGCGGGCGCGGTGGAGGAGGAGCCGACGGCGACGGAACGCACCACGACCGCACACCCGAAGTCGGGCCACACCCCGCACACGACACCACGCCCGAGCCCGGCCGGCGCCCCGACTCCCCCGCCCGGCCGGGCACAACCCCCGGCGACACCCCCCACCCTGGGCCCGGGCTCCATCTGCGACCAGGCCGAACGCATCGGCCGCTGGCCCGCCGACTCGGAACAGGCCCGCCTGTGCCGGAGCATCTACGGCTAGCGAGGGGTCAGGCGGCGGCCAGGCGGTCGCGGATGCTGTAAGGCCGTCCGGCCGTCAGGCCGGGCCCAGGAGGCCCCGGTCCAGCCTCGGGGCCAGGACTCGTGCCAGGGTGTCGGTGATGTGCCCGGTGTCGCGGTAGAGGACCACGCCCTCCAGGACCGCCGGGCAGTCGGGGCCGCCGCCCGGGCAGAGCAGCGGGCCGACGTCCACCACGCGGACGCCGTACCGCACGGCCAGGCCGCCGTCGACCATCGGGTCGGGCTCGAAGGCGGTGGCCCGAGGGAAGAAGCAGGTGTCGGAGCGGCCGTCGGAGGCGGCCAGGCAGGTGGGGATGTCCTTGCCGGGCATCGGGGTGTCGCCGAGGTAGGCGAGGGGGGCGCCGGTGGCGGCGAGGCGGTCGAGGGTGCGGGTCCAGCCGCGGGTGCGTTCGTCCTGGTTGCCGTAGCGGTTGAGGCCGGCCATGAGGATCAGGCGTGGCTTGGGGCCGGTGGCGAGCCGGGTGAGGGTGTTCTCGCGCCAGCGGTCGCACTCGTCGAAGGTCCGGCCGAGGACGTCGTTGCGCACGGTGAGGGTGGCCAGCGGGCAGCCGGGTTTGACGAGGACCTCCAGGGCCCAGTGCCGCTGTCCGGCGATGGCGAGGCCCGCCGAGATCCACTGGCCGGCGTGCGAGTCGCCGAGCAGGACGATGCGGTCGGGGCCGTCCTCGTCGCCGAACAGGCAGCGCGGGCTGGTGTCGGCGTTGAGCGGGATCTCGCAGCCCTTGCCGGGCGGGAAGTCGACGCGGGCGCGGGCGAGCGGGGGTGTGAGGCCGGTGACGTGGGTGCCGGGGGCGAGCAGGGCGGGCCGACCGTGTGGCCGGGTCTGGTGAGGCTGCTGCCGGCGTCCAGGGCGCGGGCGATGCCGAAGTCGATCAGCCGCGGCCCGTCCGGTGCGAGCA
>NZ_JBFBDY010001269.1:0-1229 GCF_040683475.1 Kitasatospora sp. NPDC093558
CCTTCACCGGCACGCCCGAGTCGGTGACCGGCCAGACCGTCCTGGCCGCGCACTACCCGGCGGGCTCCTCCGCACCGCTGGACATCTACGCCGACGCGGCGAAGGCCGAGCAGGTCAGGGCCGCCGTCCAGGGCCTGCCCGGGGTGGCCGCGGTCTCCCCCGCCCAGATCTCCGGCGACTCGCTGCGGATCCAGGCCCTGCTCACCGACCCGCCCGGCAGCAAGGCCGCCGAGGCCACCGTCGAGCAGCTGCGCACCGCCGTGCACGACAAGGCGGACGCCGGGGCGCTGATCGGCGGCAGCACGGCGCAGAGCCTGGACGTCGCCGACACCACGGCGCGCGACGAGCGGCTGGTGATGCCGCTGGTGCTCGCCGTCGTGCTGCTCGTCCTGATGGTGCTCCTGCGCTCCCTGGTGGCTCCGGTGCTCCTGCTGGCGAGTGTGGTGCTGTCCTTCGGCGCCGCGCTCGGCGCCTCCGTCCTGCTCTTCCGCGCGCTCGGGCACCCGCACTCGGACGAGTCGCTGCCGCTGATGGGCTTCCTCTTCCTCGTCGCGCTGGGGGTCGACTACACGATCTTCATGATGACCCGGGCCCGGGAGGAGGTCGCACGGATCGGCCACGCACGCGGTGTGGTGCGCGCCCTCGCCGTGACGGGAGGGGTCATCACCAGCGCCGGCCTCGTCCTGGCGGCCACCTTCGCGGCGCTCGGCGTCCTGCCGGCGGTCGGCATGCTGCAGCTGGGCGTCCTGGTCGCGGTGGGCGTGCTGCTGGACACCCTCGTGGTGCGCACGCTCCTGGTGCCCGCCCTCGCCCTGGACATCGGCCCCCGGCTGTGGTGGCCGGGCCGGCCGGGCCCGACCCACGTCCCCGGCCCCCGCAGCACCGCCGGGGCGAGCGCTCCGGCCGAACCCGACACCGTCCACTGAGCGCACGTCACCAGGGAGCACGTCACCTGAGTGCACGTCACCAGGGCGGCACACCGGCCGGCAGCACGTCCGCTGCAGACACCGAGAGCGAGGGAACATGACGAACGGATCCCACCGCGACTGGATCTCCGAGGCCGAACGCGAGGCGGTGGCCGCCCGGTTGTGCGAGCAGTTCAGCCAGAACCGGATGACCAAGGCCGAGCTGGAGACGCGCCTGGACGACACCTTCGCGGCCGAGACCCACGAGGCGCTGCGCCACGTCACCGCCGACCTGCCGGCGGCGCGGCGTTCCGCGGCGCCCCG
>NZ_JBFBDY010001270.1:0-1225 GCF_040683475.1 Kitasatospora sp. NPDC093558
CGGTGCACGAGGTGGAGGACGTCGGCCGTCTGCTCGAACCGCAGGGCGGCGCCGACCGCCTGGAACGCGGCGTCGTCGTCCGCGTGCAGCTGGACGAACAGCCCGTTGGTGAGGGCGGCGACCCGTACGTCCGGAGCCCCCAGTGCCCGTCCCAGGCCATGGAGTTCCTCCTCGACGTCGTGGACGGGCAGACCTCCGCCCAGGAGGGCGTCGCCGAGTTCGAGCAGCAGGCGGCGGAGCGGGTCGGGCGGGGCGGCAGTGCCCCGGACCGGGGGAGACGTGCTTGACATGGCACGTATCGTCCCATCCCGCCCGATTCGGTCCGAACGTGCCCTACTTCCGGGGCGTTCAGCTCCCGGCCAGCAGGCCGCGGACGAAGGCCGCCTGGCCGACGTGCTGGAGGTCGTCGGCGATCACGCTGACCAGCCGCACCCCGAGGGTGACCGGCGGGTCCCACGACTCGTCGACGATCCGCGCGAGGGACGGGCCGTTGAGCCTGCGCACATAGTCGACCGTCCGTGCGTGGACGGCCTCGTGGTAGCCCAGCAGCAGGTCGGCGCCGGCGGCGACCTTGGCGACCTGGGCGGGCCGGTGCCCGTAGCCGGTGGCCGACACGGCGAACGGGAGGGCGAACCGCTGCGCCCAGCCCTCGGCCGTCCACACCTGCTCGCGGTCGGCCGCGTCGGCGAGGTGGTCGTCCTGGATCCGGGTGAGGTGCCAGACCAGCCAGGCGATCGAGTTGGCCGAGTCCTGCACCCGGTGCGCGAGCTGCTCGGGCGTGAGGCTGTCGACGACGGCGGCGACCTCCTCGCGGATCCTGCCGAACGCGTCCACGAGAAGATCGGCGCTGGTCACACCCGTCACTGTCGCCTCCACTCAGGGTCCTGCGCGGTCCTGCGCCGCTCGGGCGTCCCGACGAGCATGTCCCGCCGCGGGCGTCCCAGCCACTCGGGGGGCTTCGGCGCCCGCGCAGCCGCGTCGCACCGGGTCGTGGGCTGTCTTCAGCGCCCGCGCAGGCGCCGTACCAGGTCTAGGGTCGCCTTCACCGCCCGCGCAGCCGCCGCACCAGGTCGCGGGCCGCCTGCGGCCAGTCCGGGTGCTCGAAGGCGAAGCCCGCGTCGAGCAGCCTGGTCGGCACGACGCGGCGGCTTTTCAGCAGCAGCTCGCTCTCCGAGCGGAGCGCGAAGGCGCCGAGCTCGGCCATCCAGCGCGTGGCCGGCAGGGC
>NZ_JBFBDY010001271.1:0-1225 GCF_040683475.1 Kitasatospora sp. NPDC093558
GCCGCGGCGCGAGAGCTTCCCGGCCGCGCCCCTTCCCGGCGACGGCCGGTAGCACCGCCGCGCACACCAACCCCGCCCCGCACGGGTTGGGTCCGGGGCGCGGCTCACGCCTGGGCGGCGTGCGGCAGCGTGCGGCGCGGGTCAGACGGCCCGGGCGAGCCCGGCGTGGTCGTGGACGTAGCCGTGGAGCTCGGCGACGGTCAGACCGAACCTCGGGTAGATCACCAGCCGGTCCACCCCGGCCTCCCGGTACCGGTCGAACTCCGCCTTGCCGAGGGGGCCCTGGGGCGGGGTGACGGTGATCTCGAGCGGGCCCAGTTCCGCGGGGCGGCCGTGGCGTTCGGCGGTGCGCCGCAGGGCCTCCTTGTGTTCGCGGACCTCCTGCGGCGTCAGTGCCCAGCCGTACCAGCCGTGAGCGGAGGTGACGGCGCGGCGCAGGGCCGCGGGGGTGTTGCCGCCGGCCACCACGGGCAGGGCGCGCTGGACGGGCCGCGGGTGCGCGTCGATGCCGTCGAAGCGCACGTAGCGTCCCTCGAAGGAGGGGCTCTGGGCGTGCCACAGGGCGCGCATCGCGGCGAGGTGCTCCTCGCCCCGGGCGGCCCGGTCCTCGAAGCCGATGCCGAGGACCTCCGTCTCCTTGGGGATGTAGCCCATGCCGAAGCCCAGGATCGCCCGCCCGCCGGACAGCACGTCCAGCGAGGCGAACTGCTTGGCCAGGACGACCGGGTGACGGGTGGGCAGCAGCAGGATGCCGGTGGCCAGGCGCAGCCGGGTGGTGACGCCGGCCAGGAACGACAGCGTCACGACGGGGTCCACCAGTGGCATGCGCGGGTCCCACGGGCTGTCCGGCGTGGGCGGGTCGGGCAGCACCGGGTGCTCCCCGGCCCACACCGACTCGTAGCCGAGCTCCTCCAGGAGCAGGGCCAGGGGCAGGAGTTCGCCTGGGCCGACCGTCGGGCGCATGTTGACGGCGAACAGCCCGACCTTGGGCGCGGCGCCCCCTTGGGTGAACAGCATCGTGTCGACTTCCTTTCCGGGATCGCGGAGAGTGGTCGTGCAAGGACCGGTTGTGCGCAGAGCGGTTGTGGGAGAGCGGTCGTGCGGGGGGACGGCACAGCGCGGTGCCCGCCCCGGGTCGGATCGGCCGACACCGGAGCGGGTACCGCGCGGGCGGGAGGCGGACGGTCAGCCGGCGGCCACCGCGCCCTGCGCGGCGGCCTTGGGC
>NZ_JBFBDY010001272.1:0-1224 GCF_040683475.1 Kitasatospora sp. NPDC093558
CTGCTCGCGCAGCTCCTCGTCGAACGCCGCGGTCACGACCACCCCTCCCCTTCCGGCGGCGGGCGCCGGGCGGCGACAGCTGCCGGATTCACCGTATGCCGGTCCGACGACACGACAGCATGTATGGATATGAAGAATTTTTCAAGTCGCTGGTTTCGCATGTGATGGATTCCGACAGTAGCGATCTGTTGTGATCAGTAACGGTCAACGTGACGACCGCGAAGCGCCCGGTGCCTACGCTCGGTGCGCGGTCGGCACACGGTCGGCCACGACGCGAGACGGTCGGGAGGACTGGGCGCATGGCAGGGATCGAGGGCGCGCTGAAGGACGCGATGGCGATCGACGGGGCGGTGGGCGTCGCCCTGGTCGACTCCACGAGCGGGATGGCGCTGGGCACGCTGGGCGAGGCCTCGGGCCTGGACCTGGGGGTCGCCGCGGCCGGCGCCACCGACGTCGTGCGGGCGCAGCAGCGGGCGGCCGAAGCGCTCGGGCTGCTCGGGGAGACGCTGGAGGACAGCCTGACGACGCTCACCCGCCAGTACCACCTGGTGCGTCCGCTGACCTCGCCGGGCGGGAAGGGGCTGTTCCTGTACCTCGTGCTGGAGCGGACCCGGGCGAACCTGGCGATGGCGCGCCACCAGGTGCGGCGCATCGACGAGGAGCTGGTGGTCTGAGCCGGTGGCCGGGTGCGGCGCGTCAGGTCCCGGCCGGGGGACGGCCGGTCGAGGGCTGGGCGAGCAGGCCGTTGAGCAGCTCGGCCTGGCCGCTGATGACGCCGCCGAGGATCGTGCGCGCGACCCGCAGGAGCTCGGCGACCTCGGGGTTGGTGAGGCGGTAGTAGACGGTCGAGCCCTCGCGGCGGGCGATCACGAGGTTGGAGCGGCGCAGGACGGCGAGCTGCTGGGACAGGTGGGAGGCCTCGACGCCGACCTCGGGCAGCATCTCGGCGACGGCCTGCTCGCGCTCGCTCAGCAGCTCCAGGACGCGGATGCGCACGGGGTGGCCGAGGGTTTTGAAGAACTCCGCCTTCAGCTGGTACAGCGGCGTGCCGACCAAGGGAGGCGGGGTGGGCGTTTCGGCGTTCACGTCGTCACCGTCTCCATCGGGCCGATCTTCGTCGAGGAGTTGACCTTAGCAACCGGCGGGACGGACGCGCAGGTCAGCCCCGCACCGCACCCGCCGGGCAGGTCCCGGGGGGCTCCCGCCGCCGCCCCCGGGCACAAC
>NZ_JBFBDY010001273.1:0-1221 GCF_040683475.1 Kitasatospora sp. NPDC093558
CCGTCCTGGTGTGTCTCTGTTTCCGTGTGCGCGTTCCGCGCGCTCCTGATTCACTGGCAGCTTCCGGCATCGCCGTCACCGATGGCGCCGCGCCAACTTCTGCGAAGCCTCGTCGGCGAATCTGCGAAGTCTGCGAAGATCGCCCCTGGGCCGTTCCGACTAGGCTGCCTGCACCAGGCCGATCGCCGACGCGGAGGGAAACCGGGACGATGGGAAAGACGTTCGCGGGCGCCAGACTCCGCCGGCTCAGGGAGGAACGCGGACTGAGCCAGGCCGCCACCGCGCGGCTGGTCGACCTCTCGCCCAGCTACCTCAACCAACTGGAGCACGACGCCCGCCCGTTGACCGTCCCCGTCCTGCTCCGCCTGACCGAGGCCTTCGGCGTCGAGGCCGGGTACTTCGCCCCGCCGGACAGCGCCCGCCTCACCGCCGAGCTGCGCGATTCCCTCGGCGACGACCTCGCGGCCGGCCGCATCACCCCGGGCGACCTCGACGAGCTCGCCGCCCGGCTGCCCGCCGTGGCAAGGCTGCTGACCGACCTGGGCCGCGGGCGCCGCACGATGGCCGAGCAACTCGCCGTGCTCGCGGGCGACCGCGGACCGGGTGCCGAAGCCGCCCTCACACCGCACGAAGAGGTCCGCGAGTTCTTCTACCGCCGCCAGAACTACATCAACGAACTCGACACTGCTGCCGAGGAGTTGGCAAGCGACATCCGGCTCCGGCGCGGCGAGGTCAGGACGGCGCTGGCCGACCGGCTGACCTCCGTCCACGGCGTCCGGATCGCCACCGGCGGCGACCAGCTCCACCAATACGACCCGCAGACGCGGATCCTGAGACTGTCGGACCGCCTGCGCCCCGGTCAGCAGGCCTTCCGGATGGCCACCCAGCTCGCCTACCTCGAACGCGACCCGCTGCTCACCGAACTCGCCGCCCAG
Source organism: Kitasatospora sp. NPDC093558 (assembly GCF_040683475.1). Lineage (NCBI taxonomy): Bacteria > Bacillati > Actinomycetota > Actinomycetes > Kitasatosporales > Streptomycetaceae > Kitasatospora > Kitasatospora sp. NPDC093558. The sequence goes on from NZ_JBFBDY010001273.1 coordinate 936, forward strand.
GACAACCCCGAGGGCTCGGCCGCCCACGCGCTCACCCGGATCGGCCTCGCCAACTACTTCGCCGCCGCCCTCGTCCTGCCGTACCCCGCCTTCTACGCCGAGGCGGAGTCCGCCCGTTACGACATCGAGCACCTCGCCGACCACTTCGGCGTCGGCTACGAGACGGTCTGCCACCGCCTCAGCACCCTTCAACGGCCACGGTTGCGCGGCGTCCCGTTCTCCTTCGTGCGGGTCGACCGCGCCGGCAACGTCTCCAAGCGCCAGTCCGCGACCGGCTTCCACTTCT
>NZ_JBFBDY010001274.1:0-1217 GCF_040683475.1 Kitasatospora sp. NPDC093558
CCGGGCAGCGGCTCACCGTCTTCCTGACCGCGTCCGGCCCTGCCCGCTGGTCCGCCGTCACCAGCTCCGACCCGAAGGTGCTGGCCCCCGCCAAAGCCCCGCTGACCGCGCCGGTCGGCGTCACTCCGGCGCTGTTCGCCGGCAACGGGCCCGGAACCGCCGAGCTGACCAGCCAGGACGGCACAGGCCGCGGCTGGCGGGTCACCATCGTCGTGCGCTGACGAGTTCCCCACGGCCGGGGTCGAAGGCGTGCCCGGCGTCGAGCACGCCGTACCCTCTGCGGGATCCGCGGCCGCTACCTGAAGCCCTTCCTGCACCACTTCCTGCACGCGGCCCTCAGCGCGCCGGGGTGCCCGGCGAGGGGGTGGACGACTCCCCGGGTGCGCCGGTGGACCGCGGGGGAGGGCGTCCGTTACCCGACCGTCGAGGGTCGGGCGGCGTCCAGCAGCGGGCCGATCAGGCCGGGGAAGCGCTGCTCCAGGTCGGCGGCCCGAAGTGCGATCAGGCGGTGCTTGCCGTCCTGGCGCGTGGTGGTCACGCCGGCTTCGCGCAGCACGCGGAAGTGGTGCGACATGCTGGCCTTGGAGATGCCGAAGTCAAGCTCGCCGCACGGTAGTTCGGTCCGGTCTGCGAGCGCTGTCACGATTCCGAGGCGGACCGGGTCGGCGAGTGCGTGCAGGACGGGGATCAGGTCGATCTCGGCGGTGCGGGGGTGGTGGAGGTACGGCATGCCCTGATGGTACGTTTCGGTTCGTCAGTTAGCCAATTATCGAAATGAGCATCGCGCCATGACCACCGCGCCCACGATCCTCGACCGCTACTTCGAACTCTCCGACCTCGCCGGACACGACGGGGCCGCGTTCGACGAACTGATCGCCCTGTTCACCCCCGACGCGACCATCGAGCCCAACGGCGCGGCCTCGGTGGACGGTACCGTCGGCATCACCGGCTTCTTTCGCGCTTTCCTCGCCCGCAACGCCGAACTGAAGCACGTGTGGAGCGTGGAGGAGACCCCGGAGGGACTTCTCGCCTCGTGGGCGGTGGCCGGCCGCCGCAACAGTGGCGAGGTCTTCGCCCTCGCCGGATGGGACCTCGCCCGGCTCGCAACCGACGGCAGGATCGCGCATCTGCAGGTCAAGGCGGCCTGACGTGCACCGCGTCCTGGCATCCACCCCAGCCGCCCGTATCCCGAGTGCGCCCGGAGGCCGGCCGGGAAC
>NZ_JBFBDY010001275.1:0-1214 GCF_040683475.1 Kitasatospora sp. NPDC093558
CATCAAGGGCGCGGCCGAGGCCCAACGCGGCTTGCCGTCGGCCGACTTGGCGACCAGGTTGCCCGCCTTGTCGCCGCTGACCGAGATGCCGTCACCGGCGACGTCGAAGTGCAGGTTCGCGAGCTGCGGGTTGGCGGCGGCCGCCTGCGTCTTGACGATCAGGACGGTGCGCAGCCCGCCCGCCTTGGTGGCGGTGACCTTGAGGTCGGTGTCCGGCGCGACGGACGGGTAGACCACGCTGTCGCCGCTGACGGTGGGAGCCGGGAGCTTGAACGGCGCGGTGAGGGCCAGCTTCTTGCCGTCCGCGTCGGTCATGGTGGCCAGCGGTCCGTCACCACCCTTGGACAGGGCCAGCGGTGCCGCCGAGACCTTGGGCGAGAAGGTGCCGTCCGGGTTGGCGGCGAGGGCGGCGTCCAGCGGCAGCCAGGTGCCGTTGCGCTTGGTGCGCTGCTGCTCGGCGTGCGAGGTCAGCTTCAGGTGGCCGTCGGGAGTGGCCACGGTCTCGCTCGACGCGGTGGTCAGCGAGTCGACCGGCACCGGCTGGTGGGTCGCCTTCGCCTTCGCCATCGCCCGTCCGACCGCGTCGTCCTGGGGCACGTCCTTCAGGTGGCGCGCGTCGTTCGCCGCCGTCGCGGCGGTGGACGGCGTGGACGGCGTGGCCGACGGTCGGGCCGACGGCTGTTCGGCGACGGCGGGTGGCAGGGCGATGGTCGAGACGACCACGAGAGCCGCTGCAACGGTCAGTGGTCGAAGGAGCGCAGTGCGGCGCGCTCGCTGTCTGTTCACGGTGAGATTCCCCTTGAGAGGTGCTGCGACCTGCGGATATGGTCCGTGCAGTCGATGAGCACGGTGTCGTCCGAACGTTCGTTTCGGCAAGTCATACGAAGGTCTGACTGTCCGTTTTGGCCAGGACCTACCGCTATGACCGGCACATGAGATTGATCACAGTAGTGCGAATTGACGATTCGTAATACTAACGCTTACATTCCCGTCCCGCCATTAGAAACTTTCGGGGGCCCGGCGACTGACGCCGGGTCGGAAATGGGGGGATGTGATGGCATTGACGCCATCCGAAACTCCGCGCACACGAACGGCCCGCTCCCTGAGGGGGAAGGCGGTGACGATCACCGTCGCGGCGGTGCTCGGCTCGATGCTCGCGCCGGAGTCGGTCGCCACGGCGGCCGGCCCGGACTACAAGCGGATCTGGTCGCCGC
>NZ_JBFBDY010001276.1:0-1214 GCF_040683475.1 Kitasatospora sp. NPDC093558
GTTTCGTCGGTCCGATCATGACCATCGACGCCGACGCCCTCGACCACAACGTGGAGACGGTCGCCACATGGTGCGCCGAGCGCGGCGTGCGGCTCGCTCCGCACGCCAAGACGACCATGGCCCCCCAGCTCTGGGAGCGCCAGCTCGACGCCGGAGCCTGGGGCCTCACCGCCGCCAACACCGCCCAACTGCGGGTGTACCGCGCCTTCGGTGTGTCCACCGTGCTCTTCGCCAACGAGCTGGTGGACGCCCCGTCCCTGCGCTGGGTCGCCGGGGAACTGGAGCGCGACCCCTCCTTCAGGTTCGTCTGCTTCGCCGACTCGCCGGCCGTCGTCCAGCGGATGCACGACGCCCTCACGGCGCAGCACCCCGCGCCGGCCCGGCCCGTCGAGGTCCTGGTCGAGATCGGCAGGACGGGCGGGCGCGCCGGGGCACGTACCCTCGACGACGCCCTCGCCACGGCCCGTGCCGTCGCGGCGAGCCCCGTGCTGCGCCTGGTCGGCGTCGGCGGCTACGAGGGCGTGCTCGTCAACGACCCGTCGCCGTACAGCCTCGGCGTGATCGACGCTTTCCTGAAGCGGCTGCGCGAGGTCACCACCCTCGTCCACGACGAGAACCTGTTCGCCACGGACACCATCGTGGTGAGCGTGGGCGGCAGTTGCTTCTTCGACCAGGTGGCCGACGCGCTCACGCTGCCCTGGAAGGCGGGGATGAACGTTGTGCCCGTGCTGCGCAGCGGTTGCTACATCGCCCATGACGACGGCTTCTACCGGTGGATGGCGCCCTTCTCCCGGCATGGCGCCACCGGGCGGACCCTGCGCCCGGCGCTCCGCGCCTGGGGCCGGGTCACGTCCATGCCCGAGCCGGGTCTCGCCCTGGTCACGGCCGGCAAGCGCGACCTCTCCTTCGACGCCTGGCTGCCCGAGCCGCAGGTCGTCCGGCGCGACGACGGTTCGACCCACGCCCTCACCGACTGCGTCGTCAACGCGGTCAACGACCAGCACGCCTTCATCCGGATCGCGCCGGGCAACGACATCCGGATCGGGGACTGGGCAGGCCTCGGCCTGGCCTACCCGTGCACCGCCTTCGACAAATGGCAGTTGATCCCGGTGACGCGGGGCGAGACCGTCGTCGACTTCGTCCGGACGTTCTTCTGATGGCCGGGCCCGCGCACCGTGCCCGCCGTACCGGCCGGCTGCTCGAAGCGCTGCGCG
>NZ_JBFBDY010001277.1:0-1213 GCF_040683475.1 Kitasatospora sp. NPDC093558
CCACCGACCAGCCGCAACACCTTCTCGTCCTCGGGCGTGAGGCCCTTGAGACGGTCACGGACCGACACACCCGACGGACCAAGGGAAACGAACGGCACATCGATCCGCCGGAGATTCTTCCTCGGCCCAGTCACGCCATCCCCCTCCCCGTCAGTACCACCACCCTGGCACACGCTACTGACAGTCGCCTCAGCCACCCGACAAAGCCGTGATCGAAAACAAACTCATGGACACCGAAGTACACCAAAACGACCTCAATCCCCAGCAGTTCAGAACCCCTCAAGTCCCCGGGCCCGGACGGCCGTTCCCCCACGGCCGCCCGGGCCCGGGCATGTCCGCACCCCTCGCCAAAGCCGTGTGTCGACGCCGTGTGTCGACGCCGTGTGGGAGGCTGGCGCGACGACGACGGCGGGAGACGGGACGGAGGGCCGGCGAAGTGGCGTTCGGGGGCGAGGTCTGGCGGCTGGTGCGCCGGGAGGAACTGCTCGGCGAGATCGTGATCGACGGGTCCGACTTCCCGTGGCTGGAGGGGCGTTTCGTCCCCGCGCCGGCGTTCGCCGCGGTGAAACCGTGGTTCGACGAGTCGCTGGCCCTGCTGGAGGCGGACGAGACCGAGCGCTTCGACGCCGCCTACGACCGGATCGCCGACGCCCTGTCACTGGTGGCCCCGTCGGGCCCGGTCGCGGAGTTCCTCCTGCACATCGAGGACGACCGCGCCTGGTTCAGGTGGAGCGACGAACCCTTCGACGAGGACTGAGCCCGGCGGCCGGCGACGGTTCATTTCTTGCCGGGGCGGCCCACCGACAGCTTCTCGCCGTCCACCAGCAGGCCGAAGAACGCCGCCGCGAAGATCGACAGCGCCGGCGCGGCCGCGGACCGGTCCGTGAGCCCGGTCATGAGCGCACCGGTGAGGGCGCCCAGGAAGGTGAAGCCCAGTAGGGCCCACCAGTAGCGCCGCTGCCAGGGCCCCTGGGGGTTCGCCAGGGTGCCGATGATCAGGCTGGCGATCCCGGACAGCCCGAGCTGGCCCAGGTCGGCCGCGTGCTCCCGCGACATCTCGTAGCCGAGGAACCCGATGATCAGCGTGAGCCCGGCCATGGCGATCCCCGCGACCACGCCCTCCGGGATGCCCAGGACCGCCGCGGTCTTGCTGCCGCCGGGACTGCCCGGGTCGGCGGCGGGACCGTCGGCCTCCGGCGGGGCGGGGTTCACC
>NZ_JBFBDY010001278.1:0-1211 GCF_040683475.1 Kitasatospora sp. NPDC093558
TCTCGGTGACCTGGCACCACAGCTGACCTGGCCCCACGACCGCTCCCCGGCGTGCCGGTGCTCGCCACCCGGCCGGGCGCCGGGGAGACTGGGCGCCGTGACCGACGTGCGCGAGACCTTGACCTACGAGACCTTCGGGCGGGCGGTGCGCGAACTCGCGCACGTGATCGCCGCCGACGGGTACGAGCCCGACCTTGTCCTGAGCATCGCCCGTGGCGGCGTGTTCGTGGCGGGCGCTCTGGCGTACGCGCTGGACTGCAAGAACATCCACCTCGTGAACGTCGAGTTCTATACGGGGGTGGGCACCACCCTGGAGATGCCCGTCATGCTGGCGCCCGTCCCCGCGGCGATCGACTTCACCGACAAGAAGGTCCTGATCGCCGACGACGTCGCCGACACCGGCAAGACCCTCAAGCTCGTGCACGACTTCTGCCTCGGCCATGTCGCCGAGGTGCGCTCCGCCGTGATCTACGAGAAGTCGCACTCGCTCGTGAAGTGCGAGTACGTGTGGAAGAAGACCGACGACTGGATCGAGTTCCCCTGGTCGACGGAGGGACCGGTGGTCAAGCGCGCCGGCCAGGTGCTCGACGCCTGAGCGGTGTCGCGGGGTGGCGGGGTGGGGGCCGTCAGCCGGCGGCCGGCTCGCGCCGCTCGAAGTCGGACAGCTGGTCGAGGTCGGGGCCGAAGCGGACGAGGAGGTAGAACGGGCGGGCCGCTTCCGCCGCCTTGTCGAGGGAGTCGAACCCGCGGTCGAGGGCGTGGAAGTCCGCCTCCGCTCCGGTGCTGCCCCACAGGTCGGTCAGGAGCTTCCTGATGGGCTCCAGCGACAGGCGGGCGCTGGAGTACGCGGGGTCCCGGCGCATCCGCTCCAGCTCCACCTCGTGGCAGGCCCCGGCGATGGCCGCGGCGTGCGTGAAGCCCGGGGTGTGCCGCAGGCGGTCGAGGAGCGGTTCGTCCGCCCGGATGCCGGGGGCGATCCGGAAGCTGCGGGCGAGGAACCGTTCCAGCTGCTCCTGCGGGGTGCAGCGCTCGCGCTCGCCGGCGGTGAGCCAGCGCTCCAGGAAGCCGAGTTCCCCGTCGGGGCGGTAGACGTTGCGGTGGGTGCCGTGTGCGACGGCCGCGGCCGGCGGGGCCGCGTCGGGCGAGGCGGCGGCGCACGTCGGGGCGCAATCGCGGGCCATCCGGTGGGGGCGGGCGGGGCGGGCGTAGGG
>NZ_JBFBDY010001279.1:0-1210 GCF_040683475.1 Kitasatospora sp. NPDC093558
GTCCAGCAGGAGCAGCAGGCGATGGCCGGCCAGTTGCTCGGTCAGCACTTCCAGCGGCGGCCGGGCGGTGCCGTGCGGCAGCCGCAGCGCCTCCAGGACGGCGTGGCCGAGCAGCAGGGGGTCCTGCACGGGGGCGATGTCGACCAGCCAGGTGCCGTCCGGGAACGCGCCCGTCGCCCGGGCCGCCGCGCGCAGCGCCAGCCGGCTCTTGCCGACCCCGCCCGGCCCGGTGACCGTCACCAGCCGGACGTTCGCCAGCAGCCCGGCCAGCTCGGCCAGCTCCCGCCGCCGCCCGACGAAGCCCGTGACCTCGGCCGGCAGCCGGCCAGGCTCCGCCGCGCGCCGGGGCGGGTCGGCCGCCCGAGGCTCTGCTGTCCAGTCGCCGGCCAAGCGCTGCTCCCCGTGCTCCGGGCCCGGGACGGTACGGCCCGGACGTGCGTCGGGCCGTACGGGCGACGACCCGCCTGGCTGAACGAGGTGACCGGCCGGTAGGTTACGCGGGCGGTTCGCACACCCGACCGGATCACGGGGCCCGTCCTCGGACTCCCGCCGTCCGCCCGGGCGTCGCCGCGCGAGCGGGAGCCCGGACCTGCGCGCCCGGGTGGACGCGGAGGTGGCCCGGGCGTCGCCGCGCGGGCGGGAGCCCGAGGACGGGCCCCGGGGCCGCTGCGCCATCGCCCACCCGGTCCGGAAACCGGGCGTGGGCGCGATAGGGTTCCGTTTTGGAGAACAGCAAGGCGAGGGAGCGCGCAAAGGTGTCCGTGGGAGAGCTGGCCGGGTTGCTCGTCGCCGTGTTCTGGGCGGTCCTGGTCACCCTGCTCGCCGTGGTGCTGGTCCGGCTCTCGCGGGTGCTCAAGGAGGCCACCGTCCTGGTCTCCGCCGTCACCGAGCAGGCCGTGCCGCTGCTGACCGAGGCGGGCGCCGCGGTGCGCAGCGCCAACGAGCAGCTGGAGCGGGTCGACGAGATCACCGCGAACGTCCAGGACGCCGCCGCCAACGCCAACGCGCTCTCCTCCACCGTCGCGGCCACCCTGGGCGGGCCGCTGGTGAAGGTCGCGGCCTTCAGCTACGGCGTCCGCAAGGCCGTCGCCAGGCAGCAGGGCGGCAACCTGTCCGTGCCCGCCCAGCCGGGCGAGCGCGAGGAGCTGGCCCGGCTCATCCGGGCCGAGGTGCGCGCCGCGACCGCCCCGCGCGGCGGCCTGCTCTCCCG
>NZ_JBFBDY010001280.1:0-1208 GCF_040683475.1 Kitasatospora sp. NPDC093558
CCCGCGCGCCCACGGCTAGCTTGCGGACGGCCCGTCAGCGTCCCTCCCCCGCACCACCGCAGACCCCCGGGAGTCAGCCTTGCGCACTTCGCCGATCCTGCGGCGCGCCGCACGCGCCGTGGTCCCCGCCCTTACGGCGGCCGCACTCGCCCTCGGCGCGGTCCCCGCCGCGAACGCCGCGAGCGCGGCCACAACCTCCGTCCGTTCCCAAGAGGCGCTCGACTCCGACACCGACGGCCCGATCGGGCGCGGCGAGGTGATGGACCGGGCGTGGTCGTGGATCGCCGAGCAGGTGCCGTACAGCCAGCAGGGCTGCCACGGCAACCAGTTCGGCTGCTACCGCCCGGACTGCTCCGGCTTCGTGTCGATGGCCTGGCACCTGGGCACCTCGCTCGATACCTGGCACCTGTGGAACGTCACCGCCGACATCCCGGCCGACGACCTGCAGCCGGGCGACGCGCTGCTGAAGGACTCCGGCGGCACCGACCACGTCGCGCTGTTCGTGCGCTGGGCCGATCCCGCCCACACCCAGCCCGTGGTGCGCGAGGAGTACGACTACGGGCACGTGGCCGAGGAGCGGACGTGGGGCAACGGGCTGCGCGGCTTCACCCCGCGCCGCTACAACCGCCTGGACGACCTGATGCCCTATGGCGCGATCCGGGTCAAGTACGACGCCATGGGCGGCCTGAACAGCGTGCTGGGCGCGCCGATCCGCGGCGAGCGCGACTCCGCGGCCGGCGGGCGCTTCCAGCAGTTCCAAAGCGGCATCATCCTGTGGCACCCGGACGCGGCGTTCGCCGTCCACGGCGACATCCTCACCCGGTTCTGGGCCACCGACGCCGAACGGGCCTGGGGCTTCCCGACGATGGACGAGGCGGACGGCGCCGCGGCCCCCGACGGCACCCGCGGGCGCTACCAGTTCTTCGAGCGGGCGCTGATCCTGTGGTCCGCCCCGACCGGCGCGCACGTCGTCCACGGCGCGATCTACGACGCCTTCCACAACGCCGGCCACGAGAAGGCGGTGGGCTACGCCCTCACCGACGAGAGCGACGAACCGGGCGGGCGCGTCCAGAAGTTCCAGAACGCCACGATCCACTGGAACGCCGCCACCAACACGACGTCCGTCACCCGCCCCTGAGACCCCGGACCGCTCAGGCGGGCTGGACGAGGCGGTTCTCGTAGGCGTAGACGACGGCCTGGACGCGGTC
>NZ_JBFBDY010001281.1:0-1203 GCF_040683475.1 Kitasatospora sp. NPDC093558
CCCCGTTCCTGGAGGTCTGGGCGCTGACCTCGGAGCCGGGCCGCGAGGACGTGCTGGAGCCGCTGACCCTCGACCTGCTGAGCCGGCACGGGATCGGCCCGCAGGACGTGCACTGGTCGGTGCACGTGGGCAACCACAAGATCCACCGGCGGACCGGCGACGACAACGACCGCATCGACGCGCGGGTCGGCCCCGTCAACGACCACGACGTGCACCCGCTGAACGGCACCTGCCCGAACTTCTGGGCTGGCCGGGAACTTCCGCTCGGGCACGTCCGGTACCTCAGGCCCACCCTGGAGTTCCCGGGGATCAGGCTGCGCTTCACCCCCGCCGCCGGCCGCGTCTACGGCTCCAGCAAGGAGGAGCAGCCGAAGCCCGACCCGAACGTGACCGCCTTCCTGTACGACGCCAACCGCGGCAGCTGGCTCGGCTACCACGACGACACCAGCAGTCCCCGGGTGACCAACCCCTCCCAGATCTACGCCGGCTCCTCCGACAAGGACGGCAACTGGGTCAGCAAGGGCTACCTGGACGACGAGTGCGACGGCCTGGTCAGGGCGGAACTCACCATCGACGGCACCCTGTTGAGCGCCTACGGCCGGATCGGCGCCGGCCCGCCGGCCTACGCTCCGGACAGCTTTCCCGTCCGCGCCGTCGCCGACGAGCTGGAGCAGGCCATGTTCGGCCCCACCGTCAGCGCCGACCAGGTCTCCCTGGCGGACGCCGAGGACGTGGTCCGGCGCGCCTTCGACACCGTCCGGCTGATGAACACCGCTGTCCTGAACGGCAACACGGTGAACGGCCAGGTCCGGGGCGCCTCCACGATGGTCGCCCAGGACACCAACGACACCGGCCGGCTCTATGAGCCGATCATGGCCCCGTCGCTGGTCGACCGCACCGCGCTGCTGAACCTGCACCAGCAGGTCCTCACCGGCCTGCGCAGCGGCACCGCGCCGTGGTTCGCCGACGTGCTGCGCGACTATGACGACGTCGGCGACCTGTCCGACAAGGGACGGCGCAAGATGCCCGCCCTGATGCGCGGCGCGGACGGCCGCTCCCTCGCGCTGACCCGCCGCCAGGTCGACCTGATCCGCAAGGTCGCCCGGCTGGCGATCTTCACCGACAACGGGTCCGCCACCACCGCCACGCCGACGGCCACAGCCACACCTGCGGCCGGTGCCACGCCGGCGGCCACCTCCGAGG
>NZ_JBFBDY010001282.1:0-649 GCF_040683475.1 Kitasatospora sp. NPDC093558
TTGGAGTGTGTCAGGAGTAACGAGGGGGGGGCGTCGGAGCCCGGCGGCGGGGGCGCCCCCCGCCGTGGGGCGCCCACGGCTCCACCACGGCCGCGGCCGCCGCGGCCCCGACGGACGCCGGCACCGGCGACATCACCTGGTACCAGCGCTGCGTCCCCGACCGCGGCTACGCCTGCCCGCCGTGGGCCACCTGCCTGCACACCACGATCGTCGTCTCCTGACCCACCGGCGGCCCCACGGGGGAGGGGCCGTCAGGCGAGCGCGGACCACGCCCGTCCGCCGCAGGGGCGGAAGCCGACCAGCTGGAACTCGACCGTCAGCGTCCCGTCCAGGACGCGCCCCTCCGTGGCCAGGACCTCGTGCTCCAGGCCGAGTTCGTCCGCGATGGCCTGCAGGCGGGGCCAGTTGCCGAGGCTGCTGAACCCCAGGGTGAGCCGGCCGTGCTCGGTCAGGTGGCGGGGCGCCTGCGCCAGGTAGGCGTGGTGGGCGGCGTAGTCGGGGTCGAAGAAGGCGTGGTGGAGGTCCGTCTCGTTGACGAAGCCGGCCGGCGGCTCGGCGAAGCTGGAGTTCCAGAAGACCAGGTCGAAGCGGTCGCCGGGCTCCAGAGCGGTGAACAGGTCGCTCTCCAGCACCCGGACCCGGTCCTCGA
>NZ_JBFBDY010001282.1:659-1201 GCF_040683475.1 Kitasatospora sp. NPDC093558
GCGCCGGACGTTGCGCCGGGTGTTCTCCACGGCCGCCGCGCTGATGTCGAGGGCCGTCACCGCGGGGCAGCCCGAGAGGGCGGCGACGACGCTGGTGACGCCGGCACCGGAGCCCATCTCCAGGAAGGCGCCCTGCGCCGGGTAGTCGAGCCAGCCGGAGAACAGCGCGGTGACCGGCGTGTAGGCGGGGGAGAACACGCCGTCCAGCAACTCCCACGTCCTGCCCAGGAGTTCGAACTCCTCCGGACGGGCGGAATCGCTCAGGTGCCGCTCGAACAGGCTGTGGCCGCGGTGGAATCCGGTGCCGGGCTGCGGCTGGGGCATGATGACTCCTCGACAATGACGGCTGTGGGGTGTGACCAGCCTCCACGGGCACGCCCCCGCCCGGCCAGCACCCCCGGGCCTCCGGAACCCGCCAGGCGCGAACCCGCCACGCCGGGCGCGGAGGCGGCGGACCTCGCCGCCGCGACCCGCGACCCGCGCCACCGCATCCAGGCCCTGCGCCTGCTGAAGGCGGCCCGCGACCCCGCACCCCGGCACCC
>NZ_JBFBDY010001283.1:0-1200 GCF_040683475.1 Kitasatospora sp. NPDC093558
CATGCCCGCCCGGGCCGCACACACACCGGGCGGGCACGGCCGCTTTCACGTCCCGGCGTCCCGCAGGGCACGGAAGGCGGCGGCCCGTTCGGTGATCGTGGGCCCGCCGGCGGCGGGGCGGTCGGGGTGCAGGACGACCGTCCAGTCCCGGGTCCGGACGGTGACGGTGACGGCGCCGCGGCGGGTGCGGAGAAAGGCGGGCAGCGTCCGCACGGCCCGTCCGAGGGCGCCGCGGCCGACGGCCAGCACCCGGAGCGTGCCGGCGGGCCCCTCCGCGACGGCGCGGCCCTCACCGCCCGGGCCGACCTCACCGCCCGGGCCGGCCTCCTCGATCTCCGAGACCTCCAGCCCCGGGACCCTGCGCAGGTGCTTGCGCAGCGGACGCAGCTCGCCCGGGTCCGAGACGGACACCTCGGCGCGGCCCGCGCTCAGCGGCGGCACGACGCGGCCACCACGAGCAGCAGGAGCAGGACGCCGAGGCCGGCCAGGCAGCCGGGCACCCCCTGCGGGTTCTTGCGGTCGACCTCCACGGTGCCGCCGGGCGGTACGCCCGGGTGCCGTCTCGCGTAGTGGTCGATCTGCAGCTCCTCGGCCCGGGCTTCGCCGAGCCAGGGCGTGCGGTAGCCGCACTCGCCGCACCAGTAGCGGTACGCCATGTCGCTTCCTCCGAAGGTTGTCTGGTGTCTTCGAGCGTGGCGTCGGCGCAGGTCGGGGGACAGGACACGGCACCGGCCATATGTGACCGGCCGTCACGGTAGGCTCACGGATGGACATGAGCATGCAAGACCATGGGGGATTGCCGGAGTGACGGACGAACTCGGCGCGCTGTTGCGGCGATTGCGGAAGGATGCGGGGCTGACGCAGGAACAGCTCGCCGAGAAGGCCGAGGTGAGCGTGCGGACGATCCGCCGGCTGGAGCGCGGCGGCAGCACCGACCACCGGCTCGGCACGGTGCTGCTGATCGCGGACGCGCTGGACGCCTCCCCCGAGGACCGGCAGCGCCTGGCGGCGATCATCACCGACGGCCCAGGCCCAGGCCCAGGCCCCGGACCCGGCCCAGGCCCCGGCCCCGCGGCACCAAAACCAGAAGCCCCGCCACTGCCCGTACCGCCCGTACCGCCCGCACCCCCGATCCCCGCCGCCCTCGCCGACGCCGTCGACGAACTCGCCCGCGAGGTCCGCCGCCGCTGGCGACGGGAG
>NZ_JBFBDY010001284.1:0-1200 GCF_040683475.1 Kitasatospora sp. NPDC093558
GCCGCCGCCGAGCCGAGCCGGATCACGGTCGGCTACACCGCCAACCTCATCGTCACGCCCGCCGTGCGCGAGCTGCGCCGGCGCCACCCGGACGCGGACGTGCACACCCGGCACCTGGCCTGGAACGACGCCCGCCGGGCGCTGCTGGAGCACCGGGCCGACGCGGTCGTCACCCGCCTGCCGCTCACGACGGACGGGCTGCACGTGACCGTCCTCCACGACGAGCCCCGGGCGCTCGTGGTGCCGGCCGGGCACCGCCTGGCCGGCCGGGCGTCCGTCACCCTCGACGACATCGCCGACGAGCCGCTCCCCCGGGTCTCCGACCCCGCCTGGGACGCCTTCTGGCGGATCGACCCCCGCCCGGACGGCCGGCCCGCACCCGACGGGCCGCTCGTGGCGGCGAACGAGGACAAGTTCGAACTCGTCGCCGACGGACGGGCGGTGGCCCTAGTGCCGGTCGGCCCGGGGCGGTCCGCACCGCGCCCGGACCTGGTCGTCGTGCCGATGGAGGGCGTCGAGCCGAGCCACGTCGTGCTGGCGGTCAGGGCCGGGGAGCGCAGCCGCCTGGTCGCCGCCTTCCGGAAGGCGGCGGAGGCGCTGCTGACCGGCGCGCCGGAGGACGGTCTGGACACATAGACTGCGCGCAGATAATCTATGGACAGACCACTACCCTACGGAGGCACCCCATGTGGACGTACGAGCACACCGTCGAGACCGATGCCACCCCCGAGGCGATCTGGCGCCTGTGGGCCGACGTCGAGCACTGGGGCGCGTGGAACTCCGACATCGTGAGCGTCCGGATCGACGGACCGTTCGAGGCCGGCACCGGCATCGTCATGACCCCGTGCGGGCAGGACCCCGTCCACCTGCTCATCGCCGAGGCGAGCGCCGGCGAACTCTTCGTCGACGAGGCCAGGATCGACGGCCTCGTCCTGCGCACCACCCACCGCCTCGACCGCGGCGAGCGGCTGCGCACCCGGGTCACCTACCGGATGGAGATCACCGGCGACGCCGTCGACCAGGTGGGCCCGCAGCTCGGCCCGGCCATCACCGCGGACTGGCCCGAGACCATGGCCGCCCTCGTCGCACTGGCGCACGGCTGATGGCGCTCGGCCCCGGCGAGAGCCCCGGGTTCCTGCTCTGGCACGCCACGCTGCGCTGGCAGCGCGACATCGCCGCCGCCCTCGGCCCGCTCGACCT
>NZ_JBFBDY010001285.1:0-1199 GCF_040683475.1 Kitasatospora sp. NPDC093558
GTCCGGTTCGAGCTCGGTCGCCCGGTTCAGCGAGGCCAGCGCGGCGTCGAAGTCGTTCAGCGCGTACTCGGCGGCGCCCCTGCTTCCCCAGGCCATCGGGTCGTCCCGGGCCGACTCGGTGACGCGCTTGCTCATCTCCAGGGCTTCGGTGAGTCGGCCATCGACGCGTAGGAGTTCCGCGAGGTCGAACATCGCCCAGGTCAGTGTGGAATCCAACTCCACGGCCCGGGACAGGAGGTCCACGGCCCCGGGGTCGCCAGTGGCGGCCAACACCTGTCCCTTGGTGCCCAGTGTCCAGGGGTCCTGCGGATCGAGCTCCAGAGCCCGGTCGAGGTGGGCCATGGCCTGTTCGTAGTCGGGTTCGGGCAGACTGCGATAGGCCTCGCCGAGCGCCGAGTGCAGTGTCCGGTACGCCTCCTTGGTCCCATCCGGTGGGGCCGTCGCCTCTGATCTCTGGAGGTCGGCGAGGCCCTCGGCATGGTTGCCCAGCATGGAGTTGTACTGGCCCCGGCGCAGCAGCAGGTCGGGATCGTCGGGCTCCTGCCGCAAGAAATCGGAAAGGGTCCGGACGGCCTCTTCCCGTTCCCCTGTGCCCCACTGGAGGTCACTCAGTCGCAGTGCCATGGATGCCGTCGGAGTGTTCAGCCCTTGCCGCCGCTGGAGCAGCTCGATGGCCTCGTCGGCTCGTCCCTCGGCGGCCAGTGCTTCTGCCATCAGCTCCAAGGCGGTCACGTTCTCAGGTGCACTGGTCAGCACCTCCTGGGCGGCTTCGAGTACTTCGGCGGTCCGGCCGAGCCGGTCGAGCAGGACTGCACGGGCGACCAGCAGATCGGTGCTGCCCGGGAAGAACAGTAGGGCGTGGTCGGACTCGGCGAGTGCCCGTTGGTCGTCCCCAGACTCGCTCATGGCGCCGATCATGTCCAGGCGGTCGTCGAAGGTGGCGGCCCCCTCGGCCAGCAGGTCCTGCAGGAGGGAGATCGCGCCTGTTTGGTCTCCCTTCGCCCGGAGGGCAACGGCCTTGAGTCGCCGCGCCTCGACCTCGTCCGGGCATACGGCCAGCACCCGGTCTACCGCGTCGAGGGCCGGATCCCAACGCTCGGCGGCGAGCAGCACCCGGGCCCGCGCATCGAGCAGCACTGGGTCTTCGGGAGCCTCGGCGAGCCACTCCGCGAGCAGGTCCAAGGCTTCGTCGGGCCGGC
>NZ_JBFBDY010001286.1:0-1197 GCF_040683475.1 Kitasatospora sp. NPDC093558
GCGGCCGTAGCGGGCCGTCGCGTACGCCGTGAACCAGGCCGCCCGGTCGATCTCGGCGGGCGACCACGCGAGGTCGGCGAAGAGCGCGAGGGCCGCCGGGTCGGTGCCGGTGCCCTCGGGCATGAAGGCGATGCCCTTGAGCGCGCTGCCGGGCCTGGTGAGCCACCGGCGGAACCGGGTGGTCCAGACGGCCGTGTTGGCGCCGAAGGTGGTCTTGCCGCCGAAGTTGGGGATCGTGCCGAACGCGTACGGCGTGCCGCCCCAGTCGGATTCGCGGTCGAGGCCGTCGTAGCGGTCGGAGAGGCCGTCGACGATCAGCATCCGGCTCCGGTCGACGCCGGACAGCAGGGCCGCGGTGGGGTTGTGCTCCCAGCCGAGGACCGCCCAGACCGCTCCGGGGTGCGCGGCGAGCAGGGCGCGCTGGATCGCGCCGGCCGCGGCGGGCACGTCGACGGTGCCCGCGGTGCCGCCCTCGTGCAGCGGGTCCATCTTGTACATCGCGCTGTCGCCGAACGCGTCGTGCTGCGCGGCGTAGTAGGCGGCGGCGACGCGCGCGAACTGCGGGCCGGTGGGGTCGAGCCAGGAGTCCCGGGTGAACGCCGTCCAGGTGCCCTGCGGGACGACGGCGGCGCCGGGGTTGCGCCCGGCGCAGTCGGTCGGGACGGTGCCATAGTAGCCGGGCAGCACGGGCGTCATGCCGAGGGCCCGCAGGTGGTCGCAGACCCGGCGGCCGACGGCGGCGCGCGCGGCGACGAGCTGCTCGGAGACGGGGCCGTCGAAGCCGGACATGTTCTGCAGCAGCCACCACGGCTGGTGCGCGGGCGCCGGGATCCACGAGCGCAGGTCGGCGGCGGAGTAGCCGAAGCCCTGGAGCGCCCGGTGGTACGGCTCCTCGGCGCCGACGGTGACGAGGACCTCGTTGAAGCCGTGCAGCGCGAGGACGTCGATCTCGTGCCGGTAGTCCTCGAAGCTCCGGTAGGCGCCGGAGTAGCCGTTGTCGGTGTCGTTGAGCGCGTAGCGGTGCGGGACGACGGCGGCGTCGGTGTGCGGGGCGGGCACCGGCGGCAGCGTGGCCGGGAGCGCGGCGGTGCTGTCGCCGGGGAGCCCGATGTCGGCGTGGGCGACGTTGCGCAGGTACCAGCCGACGCCGGTCAGCAGCGTCGCGGGCGAGGTGCCCGCCACCCGGATCGCGCCGGG
>NZ_JBFBDY010001287.1:0-1196 GCF_040683475.1 Kitasatospora sp. NPDC093558
GCCGTCGGCCGCCGCCTCCGGCGGGGCGAGCGAGCGCCGGACGTTGGTGCCGAGCCGCGGGCGGGGCTCGACCAGGCCTTCGCGTTCGAGCTCGCGGTAGGCCTTCAGCACGGTGTTGGGGTTGATCGCGGTCAGCTCGACCACCTCACGGGCGGTCGGCAGCTTGTCCCCGGGCTGCAGGAGGCCCAGCCGCAGGGCCTGCTTGGTCTGCTGCACGATCTGCTGGTACGTGGAGACGCCGCTGCGCCGCTCGATGCGGTACTCGATCACACCCGTTGCGGCCTTTCACTAGTTCAATAGTGGAATGGTGGCCCACTGCGGCCTGCGGGTCAAGCGGGACCGGGGGGTGGCGGGGCGGACCGCGGCCGGTCAGGGGCGTTTCAGCAGGAGCAGGTCGTCCTGGTCGATCAGTGGCCGGTACCCGCGCTCCCGGTACTCCGCGACCATGCGGCGGGTGACGGCGATGGCGCACGGCGACTGCACGGTCGGGTCGCGAAGGTCGACGGCGACCCACTCCGGCGCGGGCCCGACCGGCGGCCGGCAGACCAGGGTGACGACCGCCCGGTGGGTGAGCTGCGCCGCGAGCCGGTTGGACGAGGCGACCGTGGCGTCGTCGGGTATCAGGTCGAGCATCGCCCGGGTCTCGGTGAGGCGCGGCGGGGTCCGCCAGGCCTCGGGCATCACGGCCTCGTGCAGCGGGTAGAGCGGCAGGGTCACGGCCGTCACCAGGGCGCTGACGGCGAGCGCGCGCCGGATCCGGCGGCGGTCGGACCGCCGGACGACGTCGATCAGGGCGGCGATCACGATCGGCATCAGCACCGCGCTGTAGTGGTAACTGACGCCCCAGTAGTTCGGATTGGCCGACAGCAGGCGCCAGGCCAAGGTGGGCACGCAGAGCAGGATGAGCGGCGAGCGCAGGCCGAGGAACCCGGCGGTGGCGGCGAGCAGGAACAGCAGCAGCCACTTGACCGGGGGCCAGACCAGGCGTGCGGCCAGGGAACCGGCCGAGGGGTGCCCGTTGCCGTCCATCTGCTGCCAGTAGTCGAAGCCGCCGGTCGGATTGAACGACGGGAGGACGACGAGCACGGTGAGCGCGGTCGCGGCGAGACCGGTGGCCGCGAGGACCAGGCCGGGCACCGGACTGCGGCGGTTCTGCCGGGCGCCCTGGCCGTGCCCGTCTCGCCGGGCTTGCCAGG
>NZ_JBFBDY010001288.1:0-1196 GCF_040683475.1 Kitasatospora sp. NPDC093558
ACCGGGAGCGGCCCGACGGGGAGCGGCCCGGCCGGCATCGAGGGCATCACCTGCACCTGGCCCGTCCTGACCGTCTTCAACCGCGAGCGCGCCGTCGCCGTCGACCCCGACGGCATCCGCGCCACCTGCCGCTTCACCGTCCCCGACGACGCCACCCTGTTCGCCGCCCACTACGCCGGCGGCTCCTTCCTCATCAGCTGGACCTGCGAGCCGAGCCCCTACTACTGCGACACCGCCGTGTGGGCCGACCGCCCCGACACCCCCTTCACCCCCACCCGCCTCAAAGGCCTCGTCCCCTACGGCGGCAGCCTCGACGGCGCCTACGGCTTCCAGTTCGAGACCGCCGACGGCACCGGACGCCACGGCGGCCTGCGCGTGCTGCGCCCCGGCGACACCCACGGCATCGACGGCGACGAACTGCAGCTCGGCGACGGCACGACGATCTGGACCAACGCCGTCTTCGGCGACCGGCCCTGGCGGCCCGCCGACCCCGTCACCGGCGAGCCCGTCACCGCCGGCCCCGTCACCGCCGACCCCGTCACCGGCAGGCCCGTCACCGGCGAACCCCAGGCCCCGGCACCCCAGCCCGACTTCCCCGGCCGCCCCGCCGACCCCGCCCTGCCCGCCGAAACCGGCATGGCCCTGTCCCGCGAGGACCTCCACCTCGCCCCGCTGCCCGCCACCCTCACCGGCTCCCCGCTCGGCAGCCGCGACGGCCTCGCCGGCACCCGCGTCCTGTTCCGCGCCCGCCACCGCGACCACGCCCCCGACCACTTCCTCCTCCAGAGCATCGACGGCCGCACCGCCCGCTTCGACATCGACCGCCCCGGCCAGACCCCCTGGGGCCTGTGGGCACCCCCCGAGGGCGCCGCCGAGGACGTCGTCCTCGCCGACACCCAGACCCGCACCGGCGTGCGCGCCTACACCTCCGACGGCACCCTGCTGTGGGAACAGGACGGCCACCCCACACCCCGCCGCCCCCGCGGCACCCCCGACCGCGCCGCCCCCGGCTCCGGCGGCACCGCCCTGCCGCCCGCCTACTGGTACCTGCTGCGCACCCGCGATCGGGCCGGCTCCCGCGCCCTGCGCACCGTCACCCGCCCCGCCGCCGACGCCCTGCTGGCCGCCGCCCACGACGGCCCCGACACGCTGCGCGCCGCCGTCACCCGCGAACTGCCCGCCGTCACCGACCCGGT
>NZ_JBFBDY010001289.1:0-1195 GCF_040683475.1 Kitasatospora sp. NPDC093558
GAGGACGGTGAGGGCGTCTGGCGGCGCGGCGAAGCGACCTTCGTCGAGGCCGAGCTCCCTGCCGAACTGACGGGAGCGGCTGCCGGATTCGGCCTCCACCCGGCCCTGCCGGCCGCCGTGCTGCAGGCGGACGGCCGGGGGCTCGTGCCGGTGGCGTGGGCCGGGGTGTCCCTGCACGCCTCGGGCGCGACCGTCGTACGAGCCCGGCTGGTGCGGACGGGCGCTGACACGCTGTCGCTCGCCCTCGCCGACGCGGCGGGCGAGCTCGTGCTGTCGGCGGAGTCCGTCGAGCTGGGCGAGCTGGCCGCCGCCTCTCACGCGGTGGACGGGTCGCTGCTGCGGCTGGAGTGGGTGCCCGCGCCGTCGCGCGCGGGTGAGCACGTGACGGCGGTGACGTTGGGGGAGGGCCTGGCGTCGCTCGGCGAGGTGCCGGACGTCGTCCTTGTGCCCGTGGCGGGTGGTTCGGCGCCCGAGGACGTGCACGGGGTGACGGCGTGGGTGCTGGGTCTGGTGCAGGAGTGGCTGGCGGAGCCGCGTTTCGCCGGTGCGCGGCTGGTGTTCGTCACGCGGGGCGCCGTCGATGGTGTGTCGGATCTGGCCGGTGCTGCCGTGTGGGGTCTGGTGCGGGCGGCCGAGTCGGAGAACCCGGGCCGGTTCATGCTCGTGGACGCGGACGGTGAGGTGCCGCTGGACGCGGTGCTGGCCGTGGGCGAGTCCCAGGTGGTGGTGCGCGACGGTGTCGTACGGGTGGGCCGGCTGGCCCGTGCGGCCCTCGCAGATGAACCCGCGAAGGGCTGGGGTGAGGGCACGGTCGTCGTCACGGGCGGCACCGGCGGCCTGGGCCGGCTCGTCGCCCGGCACCTTGTTGCCGAACACGGTGTCCGCGACCTGCTGTTGCTGAGCCGTCGCGGTGGCGCCTCCGAGCTGGTGGACGAGCTGACGCAGCTCGGCGCCCGCGCCGAGGTCGTGGCCTGCGACGCCGCCGACCGGGACGCGCTCGCGGACGCTCTCCACGGCCGGACGATCACCGGTGTCGTGCACGCGGCCGGCGTGCTGGACGACGGCGTGGTGAGCGCACTGACGCCCGAGCGCCTGGCGAACGTCCTGCGCCCCAAGGTCGATGCGGCCTGGAACCTCCACGAGCTGACCAAGGACCAGGACCTCAAGGCCTTCGTCCTCTTCTCCTCCATCTCGG
>NZ_JBFBDY010001290.1:0-1195 GCF_040683475.1 Kitasatospora sp. NPDC093558
AGACCGAACCGGTGACGGTGGACCCGCACAGCCCGGTCAGGGTGCCGTGGGCGGACCGGACGTCGCCCTCGACCGTGGAGTCGGCGATGAACAGGGCGCTGCCCGGGGTGGCGTCGATGCTGCCGTGGACGGTGGCACCCAGGACGCAGGTGCTCTCGCCGTCAGCGATGACGCCGGACACCGTGCCGGTGATGGTGCGGGGCAGTCGACCGTCTGGACGGTGCTCTCCGGCGTGCTGGGGGCGGGGTAGGTGGCGTCGCCGCTGTAGCGGGCGGTGAGGGTGTGGGCGCCAGGTAGTAGGTCGGTGTAGGTGAGGTGGGCCTGGGCGCAGTGGTCGGCGCCGCCGGGGGCGAGGGTGACGGTGCCCAGGATGGTGGTGCCGTCGGCGAAGGTGATGGTGCCGGTCGGGGTGGTGGTGGCGGCGGAGGGGCAGACGGTGTCGGTCAGGGTGGTCGGCTGCCCGAACAGCGACGGGTTCGGGGCGGTGGTCAGGGTGGTGGTCACCGTGGGTCCGGCGGGGTAGAGCTCCGACGACGACGTGTCCCCGGCGCCGGTCTGACCTCCGGCGACCAGCGCCTTGCCGCTGAGCAGGAGTGTCATCGTGTGGTTGTCCCGTGCGGTGTTCATGGAGCCGGTGGCGGTCCAGCTTCCGGTGGCCGGGTCGTACACCTCCGCCGACGCCAGGATGTTCGAGCCGCTGTCCTCACCGCCGGAGACCAGGACGGTGCCGTCCGGGAGCAGCGTCGCCGGGAAGAAGAGGCGTGCGGTGGTCATCGAACCGGTGGCGGTCCAGGAGCCCGTCGCGGGGTCGTACAGCTCCGCCAGGGCCGTGATCCCGGGATGGGCCGAGGGGCTGGTTTCACCGCCGGCGATCAGGACCTTGCCGCTGGGCAGCAACGTCGCCGTGTGCTGCTTGTGGGGTGCGGTCAGCGACCCGGTGCTGCTCCAGGTGCCGGTGGCGGGGTCGTACAGCTCCGCCGTCGAATCAGCCGGATCGCCGCCGGCTGCGAGGACGCGGCCGTCGGACAGCAGCGTCGCCGTGTGCTCCTCCCGGGGATTGACCGTGTCGCCGGTCGCGCTCCAGGCGCCGGTGGCGGGGTCGTACACCTCAGCCGACGTCAGGACACCCGTGGTGTTCTGGCCGCCCACGGCGAGGACCCTGCCGTCGGACAGCAGTGTCGCCGTGTGACCCGAC
>NZ_JBFBDY010001291.1:0-1195 GCF_040683475.1 Kitasatospora sp. NPDC093558
GGCGACGCGGTTCGTGGGGACGAGCCGGGGCCCGCCGCAGTCGCCGCCGCCCTGGACCTGGCGTTGCTGGTGGGGGAGTTGATGCTGGCCTGCGGCGAGGCCGCGGAGGACGTCGAGGCGGCCATGTTCGCCGTCGCGTGGACCTACCGGCTGCGGCCCTGCGATCCCCAGGTCACCTTCACCCGGGTGGCGATCTCCTACCAGCCGGGTCCCGGCGAGCCGCCGGTGACGCTCGAGCGGTCGGTGCGCCGGCCCGCCGGGGACTGCGCGCGGCTGGCCGCGCTCTTCCGGCTGGTCACCGAGATCACCGTGGGCGGACTGGGCGTGGACGACGCCCACCGGCGGCTGCTGGCCGTGAACCGGGACTGCCCCCGCTACCCGGCCTGGGGGCTGGTCCTTTCCTCCGGCTTGCTGGCCGGCACCGCGACGCTGCTGGTCGGCGGCCGGGTCGATGCCAGGGCCTGGCTGGTGTTCGTCAGCGCCGTCGTCGCGGCCGCGGCGGGCCACCGGCTCTCGGAGCTGGTCGGGCGCCACGACCTGCCGGATTTCTACCGGATCGCGACGGCCGCGACAGCGGCCGCGGCCGTCGGCATCCTCTTGTCCTTCAACCAGCTGCACCTCCGCGGGTCCGTGGTGGTCACCGGGGGGCTGTACGCGTTCCTGCCCGGATGGCCCATGGTGGCGGCCGTGCAGGACGGCCTCGCGGGCTTCTACCTCACCGCCGCCGCGCGGCTGCTGGAAGCGCTGTACCTGATGGTGGGCGTGGTCGTCGGGGTGATGAGCGTGCTCTACGTCGGCGTCAACAACGGCGCCGACCTGGCCGCCCAGAGCGTCCCGTCCTCGTCGAACCCGCCGCTCCAGCTGGCCGCGGCGCTCCTGCTCGCCCTGGTCTTCGCGGTGCTGCTCAACACCGAGCCGGGTATGTTGCCGGGCGTCCTCCTCAACAGCGCCGCGGGCTGGGCGACGTACGGCGTGCTGGTCGACGCCGGCGGGGGATCGATGATGGCCACCGGCCTCGCCGCCGTCCTGGTCGGCCTGTCCGGCCAGCTCATGGCCCGCCACTGGGACAGCTCCGTGCTGCCGTTCGTCACCGAGGCCCTCGGGGCGCTGCTCCCGGGCTCACTGCTGTAGTTGGGGCTGTTCGCCTTCGTCCGGGGCGAGCCGGAGACCGGCCTCAGCGTCATCGGGCGCGCCG